>JAFMBH010000151.1 GCA_017858735.1 Bacteroidota bacterium | reverse complement strand
ATAAAATAAATGATGTACGGATAAGCAGGTTTTGAACTACTTCGTAAAGTAATCTATATAAATTCACCTTAATTTGGCAAAAGTGAGAAAGAAGGCCCTTTAATCCGGAATATCCACGAACTGCAGCATTCCAAATATATCACTTTCTTGGCAATAATGCATAGGTTGAGTTAGCTGCTTTTCATTTTTATCGCACTGTCTAATTCTGCTTTAACACTCTCAAAATTGTAATCTGGAAATACCTCGATTAAGATACAATTATTGGTTTTGCATTTTTCCTTTTTCAATCTATCATTATACAATGATTGATTAAAACTCTCCTCTCCGCCAAAATATTCTATTATTTCTGTATGCTGTTTTCCTTGATACTCAATTGCAATATTGATTTCAGGAAAATAAATGTCAAAATGTTGCAATCCTAACCATTTTGTTTTTCCATGATGAACTACTAAATAATTGGGATAAGCATTTTTAATTTGATAAAATAGATTAGTTTCACTTATCCACCCTTCACTAACTTTTGGAAGGCCTCTTTGTTCTCTAACTTGGTTTTCTGCTTCTCTAGTAATTTCCTTTACATAGCTTTCTATTGCGAATAGTATTATAGTTGGATAAGTATTAGGGTATAATATATTCTGCTCAGGTACGTCATAATTTCGTTCCTTGTGCTCAGAATATTTTTCATTAAACTGTATCTGTGAATCAAAAAACATTTCATAATATAAAGGGTCGAAATGGTTTTTAGAATCTAAAGATTTATAATATTTTCCTTTGTCAAAAAACCTTCTAGGTAAAGCTTCTTTACTTTCTGCCTCAATATTACGAATAATTAATACGAGTCTTTCAAGTATAGCTTCGTGATTTTCATTACCAAATCCGGTTAGATTTTGCTTCTTGAATCCAATTTTAAGTAACTCCAGTAAATCATCATTATCTGCGTATATAGATAATGTATCATCAGCATGTTGAACTTGTTCAATTTTTGATTTGATTAATTCTTCCCATGCTTCATATACTTCATGAGGTAATACATAATTTAGATATTTCTCAATTTTCATCTCCCGACCTATTTCAACTTCAATGTTTGTAGTACAATGAGATAAATCCGGATATTCCTTTCTAAGAGTAACGTATGTTTTAGATAGATAATCAAAATCTTTTGTTATATGATAATTTCTTAATATTGAGTAAATATAGTATAATACATAATTTCTATTTCCACCTAAATCAATAAAATTTCCATTTTCAAAATTTTCTTTGAATATATTATAAAACTCTTGTTGTTTTTGATCTGGATGAATTAAATTATTCTCAAATTCATACCGAGCTCTGTCTTCCCATGGAGGTGGTTTAATAGTAGAAATTGTTTTTGTACTTAGTTTAAAATAATTAGGTTCTTTATTCCAATATATTATCCTTCCTTTAACTGTGATATTACTTAAATCATAATTAGATTTTAATGATTTAACTAGGTTTAAGTTCCCTCCAACATATTTTAGGTTTCCTAAGTTTCTGAGATTTACCATTCCTCGAAGATCTAATGTACCTCCAACTACCTCTAATGCTCCTAAATCACAAAGTTCATTAGATGTTGGTCTTAAATCACCCTTAACTTCTTTCAATAATCCAAGTGAAAGTATTGGTGCTCCAAATCTAAATTCGCCGCCAATATATTTTAATTTTTTTAATGAATTCATATTTCCCCAGAAAGAAAAATCGCAATCAACATATTCTAAATCGCCTAAGTCAACCAAGTTTTTAAAATGAACTGTTCCATTATTACCTACTCTAATTTCTTTAACACCATTCAAAATATTTACATTGGTTGAATTTACCCAAAAACTTTTTGTAATTACACCACACTTAATTAGTGAGTGTAATTGTTCAAAACTGTAAATTTCTTCAAAAAAACTCATACGTTGGATTTTATCACTTTAACCTGGAATCAATGGCTCACTTTAGGGTTCTTCGTCAATTTCGGTGATTACATTTATTTTAAACTCACATTCTTGTCAATCACACCCTTTTCAATGAAGTTTCCTGTTAATATTAGTCCCGGTTCTTGGTCATTTGTATTTTTCTTATTAGTAACCAAATATGAAATTTCACCAAAATTGACGAGGAACCAATTTCAGCCGGATTTTACACAATAAGTTTAATTTTTCCATAAGGGTTCGTTTTGCCAGTCTAATAGATTGCCTTTTCCGTCTGATGGTATGCCAATATATTTGATAGGAACATTCGGATATTTATTGAATAGAGCTATCAATTTATCTTTTAAGCTATTATTTGGATTGACTCTTGTAAGTAGGTATTTCAATACACATAAAAAGTAAAAAACTCTTTTATTATTGTTATAAGCTCTATCTACCCAAACCCCAACAGGCTTTAAAAGTATGGATGGCTCTACTGCCAAATCTTTGTTCCAAAAGCGAGAATGATGAGCACAAATGTTTCTTACATAAGTTAGCGAGTGAAGCCAAGAAAGAAATACATTGAAGTGAACATCAAATGGCAGGGCAATTCTCTTTTTATCGTCTTTGATTCTTAAACCTCTATAAAAATGAGACATTTCACCAATAGTAAGTAGCTCAAAACACATCCAAGAAGGCGGATTAGATGGTCTGTGATATTCATCCAAATAATGCTGAATGAATACTTCGGGCGTCCGAGTTGTTTTAGCTCTTGAAATAATATTTTGAAAATCGGAATAAGGGTCAACCAAATTTCCTATCTGATTGTAATAAGGTGCAATGAAAAATTGCTTTTTATCTTGCCAATGGCTGTCATTATAATGAATAGCCATACCATAAATAAACTGTGTACGTATAGCTACTTCTATACGTTCTATACAGTCAAAAACTATTAATCGTAATTCTCTATCAAATGAATAAGTATCAATAATTTGTTTAAAAGTAGTCTTATTATCAAACCAATCCTTTTTGGATTGATAAGGTAAAAAATAAGCACTTAAACGATAATAGCTTATATTGGTTAAAATTGATAATGCCTTTACATCATCTTCAACTGTAAGATTGCGGTCTTTGAGCTGTTGTAATTGCTCTTGAAACGTCTTTGGCGGCTTATTGTAAATTCTTTTACTCATAATGCCAAAGGTTTATAAAAGAGAAAACCCCCCAAGTGTGCTACCGAAGTAAGCCTGGAGGGTGTATTATCTTTAGTTAAATAAACTTTCTTTATAGAAGACCAGCAAGCTGTTCTGATGGTAAGCATTACAAAAAAATCGAAAACAAATTTACAAAACTTTTCAACATTGGCAACCACATTAACAATATTTTTTGAAAATACTTTCATTCTACTACTTTTATTTTTTCTGTGACTACATCATTTACAAGGATTTTACACAGCTCTTTTTAGTTGGTTATTTGGTTTTGAATAATACCAACCACCTTATCAATGGTTTGTGTTTAATGGTTTAAATAGACAACTATATTAGACTGCTCACTAAGATTTTTAGGTATATATACTTCAAAATCATTAACCTTTTCAATTTTTAAATTGATATGGGTAAAAACTTTACCCTCAATATAGGTGGATATTTTTCTTGACTGACAATAAGCCCTAATGGACAAGCAGGATTTCTCATAATACTCAATTAAACTCCGTCTCTCCTTTTCTGTGTAAACCTGTCTCATCTTTTTGCCTCAAAGCTAAATTATAAGAATCTCAAGGTAAATATTGAACATCAAGAAATATAAAGCCAATCGATATTTTATTTCCATATCTAATTAAAAATTTGTTTACAAGGTATACTAAATTGAAATAGTTTAACTCTAAAACTAGATAATCAAAAATTATTAAAGTAATCAAATCAAGTAACCTAAATTAAATTTAGTCCTCTCATTTTCCAAAAACATTTTGCTGTTGCTTCAATATCAGCTAGTGCATTATGAGCCTTCTCAAAATCATAGCCAAATAATTTTGTATGAAGTTCTGACAATGTTGGCCATTTATACTCCCCATATCTACCATTAATTCTGCAATATTGAGTAGAATTTTTCATGGTACACAATAATTCTAAATTTTGAATTGGATTTCTTGAAAGAATTCTTAAAAACTCTGATCCTAGAACTTTTGAATCAAAATTTATATTATGAGCTATTAAATATTTTGATATTGAACAATGTTCCTCAAATAAAAGGAGTACGTCTTTTAAATTTTCCCCAACTTCTAACGCATAAGCTGTTGTAATGCCATGAACATCTGAAGCATTTTTAGGAATTGAAAACTCATCTGGTGTTATAATAAATTCTTTTTTTGAAATTTCATTCCCTTCAGAATCATATAACAACCATGCAATCTGAACTATTCTGGGCCAATTATCAAGTTGATCGATTGGAGCATTCCAATTCTTTGGTAGTCCTGTAGTTTCAGTATCAAAAAATAAATAGTATGATTCATCATCTGATATAAATTCCTCATCACATCTCTTGCAATCCTTAGTTACACAATTTCCTTCTTCATCAATATCATGTTTACAATGAGAACACCACCAATACTCACCGCCAGGGTCAATAACATCATTGGAATCTCCACATTTAGTACATTCTGGATATTCTGCTTCATCAGAATCACTTTCCTCCTGGTCTTCTGAATCATCCATTTCACATGTTGAGCAATCCTCAGTTACACAGTTACCCTCTCTATTGATATCATGTTTGCAATGAGAACACCACCAATGCCTTCCACCAGGGTCACTCACATCATTTGAATCTCCACATTTTTGACAATCTGGTATAAAATTTCCTTTTGAATTAATTGTTTGTTTGCAATGAGAACACCACCAATTCTCACCACCAGGGTCAATCACATCATTAGAATCACCACACTTTTGACAAACTGGATATTCAGACTTATCAATATCACTTTCAGCCGGGTCTTCTGAATCATCATTTTCACATGTTGAACAATCCAGAGTCCTACAATTTCCTTCTTCATCAATAGCATGTTTGCAATGAGAACACCACCAAAGCGGTCCACCAGGGTCACTAACATCATTGGAATCTCCACATTTAGTACATTCTGGATATTCAACTTCATCAGAATCACTTTCTTCCGAGTCTTCTGAATTATCAATTTCACATGTTGAACAATCCTCAGTTACACAATTTCCTTCTCCATTAATATCATGATTGCAATGATTACACCACCAATTCTCACCACCAGGGTCAATCACATCATTGGAATCTCCACATTTATTACATTTTGGATATTCATTCATTTATGGTTCAACTTAAATTTATAATCAAGAACCGTTTATTTTTAGTTTTCGGCAAAAAAAATTCAATTAACTCAAAATTAGTGGTTTGACCATTTAATTTTTTTGTTCAAATATACCCTACAATTTAAAAAATATCTATTAAAGTATCATTATAAAAAATTAATTTCTTTTCAAAATCAGAAAACAATCAATTCTTACTATGTATGATATAGCAGGAAATGATCGTTTAGGTGGGAATGGGGGTTGGAACATTATTCAATGGATGTAATCTAACATTGGAATCCATGGTTTAATTTAAGGTTTGAAAGGTAAATTGATGAATAATACCTATTTTGTTATATCTA
>JAFMBH010000150.1 GCA_017858735.1 Bacteroidota bacterium | reverse complement strand
CCTGGAATAAACGCAGTGGTCATAAGCCGTATCATCCTTTCTACCTTTTTCACCAAAATAAATACCCCCGGTCAATTCACGATAAATAACAAAATCTACGCCTTTAATTTTTTCTTCCTTTAAAGGAGATAAAGACAAAAGTGTTGGATAGGTGGTAACAGGTCTAACATTGGCAAATAAACCTAAACTTTTCCTAAGCTTAAGCAGGCCCTGTTCTGGTCTTACGGGAGCACTTGGATCGTTGTCATACTTGGGATCACCAATGGCACCAAAAAGCACGGCATCACTTTGTAAACAGATGTCAAGCGTTTCTTCGGGCAGGGGATTTCCTGTTTTATCTATGGCTATGGCGCCAACCAAAGCAAATTGAGTATGGAATATATGATTAAATTTTGTTTCAATGGCAGTTAATACCTTTAAGGCTTGTTCAATGACTTCCGGGCCGATGCCATCACCGGAGAGAACGGCTATGTTCTTTTCCATAGTTAGTTTATTGGATTAAAAGGGTAGCGGTTGTTTTTTTCAAAGGTGCTTATGATTGTTTTTTGACTCAACAGAAAGTCAATATCATCGTACCCATTCAACAGACATATTTTTTTATAAGGATCCATTTCAAAATATTCTACTTCTGAACTATTTGAAATGGAAATAGATTGGTTTTCAAGATTTATTTCAAGTCCGGCATTGGGGTCATTTTCAATCGCCTCGAATATTTTATTTAAAAAACTATCGGATACCGTAACGGGGAGGAGGCCGTTATTTAGTGCATTTCCTTTAAATATATCAGCAAAAAAACTTGATACCACCGCTTTGAATCCATAATCAGCTATGGCCCAGGCAGCGTGTTCACGACTGGATCCACAACCAAAATTTCTACCTGCCACGAGAATGGCACCTTTATAGATAGGATTATTGAGGATAAAATCAGATTTTTGACTTCCATCGGGATGGTACCGCCAATCTCTGAATAAATTATCTCCAAAGCCTTCGCGTGTAGTTGCCTTTAGAAATCTGGCGGGAATAATCTGGTCGGTATCAATATCCTCATTCGGAAGAGGAACGGCAGTAGATTGTAGTAGAGTAAATTTTTCCATGAGTAAAATTAGGCTGGTTTAATCGAGGCTTACGTCAATAATTTTCCCATTAATCGCTGCGGCTGCGGCCATTAATGGACTGGTCAAAATAGTGCGCGCACCTGGTCCCTGTCGACCTTCAAAATTACGATTAGAGGTAGAAACACAATATTCATTCGCTGGAATTTTATCTTCATTCATACCAAGGCAGGCAGAACAGCCAGGTTCTCTAAAATCAAAGCCAGCTGTTTTAAAAATAAGGTCAAGACCTTCCGAAATAACTTGTGCCTCGACCTGTTTTGAGCCTGGCACAATCATAGCTTTTACATGAGCCGCTTTTTGTTTCCCTTTCACATAGTCGGCAACCAATCGCAAATCTTCCATCCTTGAGTTGGTACAACTACCGATGAAAACATGCTGAATTTCTTTGCCTAAAAGAGATTCTCCGGCATGTAAACCCATGTAGGATAATGACTTATCGAAACTATTTCTGTTGGCAGGATCCAATGGTTGAGGAATAGATTGTCTTACACCCATACCCATACCCGGATTAGTTCCGTAGGTTACCATAGGCGTGATATCGCTTGCCTGGAAAGTAAATTCTACATCAAAGGAGGCATTTTCATCGGTAGGCAGCGTTTTCCAATAGCTTACTGTCTGGTCAAATGCGGCATTTTTGGGGGCGTATTTTTTACCATTTACATAGTCAAACGTTTTTTCATCAGGGGCTATCAGGCCACCTTTTGCGCCCATTTCAATGCTCATATTGCAGATCGTCATCCGACCTTCCATAGAGAGATTCCTGATAGTACTTCCTGCATATTCAACAAAATAACCGGTTCCACCGCTGGTAGTAAGTTTTGATATGATATACAAAATCACATCTTTTGCCGTTACGCCCTGGTGAAGCGTACCTTCTACATTGATGCGCATTTGTTTAGGCTTCAATTGTAAAAGACATTGAGAAGCAAGCACTTGTTCTACCTGGCTGGTACCGATACCAAAGGCTATACAACCAAATGCGCCATGCGTGGAAGTGTGGGAATCTCCGCACACTATGGTCATTCCGGGTTGAGTAATACCCAATTCCGGTCCTATAACGTGCACGATACCTTGATAGGGGTGACCTAAACCATATAGGGAAACACCATATTTATCACAGTTCTCAATCAATTTATCTACCTGAAACTTAGATAATGGTTCGCTGATAGGTAAATGTTGATTTACCGTTGGAACATTATGATCGGCAGTGGCAATCGTCTGAGCCGTTCTGAAAACAGGTATATTTCTGGAAGCCAGGCCGTCAAATGCCTGAGGGCTGGTAACTTCGTGTATAAAATGACGATCAATATATAATACCGCTGTTCCACCTTCTACGGTATTTACTACGTGATTATCCCAGATTTTGTCAAACAGGGTTTTAGCCATGATAGAACGTTTTTTAATTAAACGGGTGAATGTACTCTTACTTTTGCAATTAGTTTTTCCAAATCTTCATTTATTACCTCTTTTTGAGCGTCGGCAACAGACAAAAATAAGGAATAAACCAAATCCAGTTCATCTTTCGTCAGGTCAAATCCTATTTGTTTGAAACGATAAGCAATAGCCGCCCTGCCACTTCTTGCCGTAAGAACAATTTTTGAAGTATCTACACCGACATCGCGAGGATCCATTATTTCATAAGTATCTCTTTGCTTTATAACCCCATCCTGGTGAATACCCGATGAATGAGCAAAAGCATTATCGCCCACAATGGCTTTATTGGGTTGTACGGGCATTCCCATTTTATCTCTGACCAAATGACTTATTGGATTTAATAATTTTGTTTCAATGCCTGTAATAAGATTGAGATAGGGGTGTTGTTTCATAATCATAACTACCTCTTCCAATGCGGTATTACCTGCTCTTTCACCAATACCATTAATGGTACATTCTATTTGTCTGGCGCCATTTAAAACGCCTGCTATGGAGTTAGCTGTAGCCAATCCCAGATCATTATGACAATGAGTGGAAAGAATGGCTTTTTCAATACCCGGAACATTATCGCGGAGATATGCTATTTTTTGACCATATTCCTCAGGAAGGCAATATCCGGTAGTATCAGGAATATTTAAAACGGTGGCTCCAGCTTTTAAAACAGCTTCGATGACCACCGCTAAAAAAGCATTATCTGTTCTGCCGGCATCTTCTGCATAAAATTCAACATCCTCAACAAAGGTTTTGGCATATTTTACCGCCGATACCGCTCTTTCAATTATTTTTTCTCTTGTAGTGTTGAACTTATGGATAATATGAGAGTCAGAGGTGCCAATCCCCGTGTGTATCCTTGGTCTTTTTGCATATTTTAGGGATTCGGCCGCCACTTTGATATCTTTTTCAACCGCTCGGGTAAGTCCACAAACAACCGGGTAGGAAACAGCTTTACTAATGGCTTCCACAGAGGCAAAATCGCCAGGACTCGATATAGGAAAGCCCGCCTCAATGACATCAACACCCAATCTTTCGAGCTCTAATGCAATATCAATTTTTTGATTTGTATTAAGTTTACAGCCGGGAACCTGTTCCCCATCCCGAAGTGTGGTATCAAAGATATATATGCGATTATCCATGTGCGTAGTATTTTGTATGTTTGCAGGAGGTAAATTTACCTAACCTCTTCGGCCGTTATAGGTTCAATAATCTATTTTAATACACCTTAACAAAGAGCAAAATAGTGATTAATAATTTGAAATTGTGTAAATTGTAAAAATAAATTCTACAATGCCCAAACAAAAAACAGATGATCTGGTGACCTTGATTAATTCATTGTCCAGAGCAGAAAAACGACATTTTCGCTTGTTTGTTAAACGCAATCAAAATTCAGAAGATATTTTATTCCTTCAACTATTTGATTTTCTTGAAAAAAAAGGTGAATACGACGAGGATCATATTTTAAAAAAAATATCAGAAATAAAAAAAACACAGCTTTCTAATCTGAAAGCTCATCTTTATAAACAACTGCTCACCAGCCTTAGATTATTGAGCACTAAGAGTTCTCTGGATATACATATCAGAGAATTATTGGATTGTGCGCGTGTCTTGTATAATAAAGGTCTGTACAGACAAGCACTCGATATGTTGGATAAGGCCAAGTTAAAAGCAAAACAAGCCGAGTTTAGCTCCTTATCGCTTGAAATTCTTGAGTTTGAAAAACATATCGAGGGACAATATATTACCAGAAGCATTGAGGGAAGAGCTGATATCATTACCAACGAAACTATCGAGTTATTGAAGGTTATCAAAAATAATCATCAATTTTCAAATCTTTCCCTCCAATTGTACGGTCTTTATTTGAAAATAGGATTCGTTCGTAATTTTAAAGATTATGAAATGGTCAAACTATTTTTTAATGCAAAATTACCCAACGTACCTTATGTGGAACTTGATTTTATGTCAAAGATTTATCACGACCAGGCTCATGTTTGGTTTTATCACATGACTCAAGATTTCCCTTATTGCTATAAATATGCCTCCAGATGGGTCTCTATTTTTGAAAAAAATGAAGAAATAATTCTCATTCACGGTATTTTGTATTTAAAAGGTCTCCATAACTTACTAACTGCCTTATTTAATATGTGGCAATATGATAAATATTGTGAAGTCCTGAAAAAATTATTAGATTTTCCAGATTTTTACCAACTGGAGAAGGAAATGAATATGGAAGGTAATTACTACCTTTTTAAATATAATCATCTGATTAAAAAGCATTTTTTAGAGGGTAGTTTTACCGAAGGTATTCAGCTTATCCCTGAATTGATGGAGCTGATAGAGAGTGATCAGTACAATTGGGATAATCACCGAATCATGGTTTTTTATTATAGAATTGCTTGTTTATATTTTGGAGCAGGTGAAAATAAAAATGCCATTACTTATTTAAATCTTATTTTAAATGAGAAAAATTCAGATTACAGAACGGATATTCAGATTTATGCCAGAATTCTAAGTTTAATTGCTCATTATGAACTTGGAAATGCCCAATTAGTAGAATATCAGGTTAAATCGGTATATCGCTTTTTAAGCAAAATGGAAGAACTCAGTGCCGTACACAGGGAGATTTTCAGATTTATAAGAAAACTTCCAAGAATACAGGCCGCAGGTATTAAAGAAGAATTCCTTAGCCTGAGACAGAGACTGGAACAATTAGAATTGGATCCTTATGAAAAAAGACCTTTCCTGTATTTAGATATTATATCCTGGCTTGATAGCAAGATAAAAGGTAAATCAGTCCAGGAAATTGTCCAGCAAAAATCGTTAGATCGACGAAAAAAGGTTTGATTTAATCTTTCTGCTTAAAGATTCCATGGAAAAACTGCCCACTAAAATGTTGGGGAAATTTTTCTATTCCAGGAAATCCCAATCTTAAATCTCGGCCATTATATGGCATATAATCGGTTTTAAAAAGATAATCCCAAATGGCTAAGGTCAGTCCAAAATTTATACCATTGGGTTTATCCTCAGGCAGGTCAAAACCATGATGCCAAATGTGCATTTCAGGGCTGTTGAATATATACTTTACCCGAGG
>JAFMBH010000051.1 GCA_017858735.1 Bacteroidota bacterium | reverse complement strand
AAAAGACGCGAAGCATCGCGTCTCTACAGTCCGTCAAGGAAACGCTTTCCGAACAAGAAACCCAGCATGAGGAAACCAGAGAGAAAACCGCCGATAACGGCAGATTTTACCCTTCCCTTTCCCTCTTTTAATAGGGGCATCATAGGTGCATCAACAATCTGTATGACAGGTTCCTCTCTTTCCAGGGTAAACTTGGTGAGTTCCAGATTCTTGGTAAGTTCTGCAAACATGGTACCGAGCATTTGAGCTTCCATTTGTTTTTTAGTGGTAGATACCCTGGGCGCCATACTCACAATACCTAAACTTTGATCCATAGAAACAGCTGCTGAAAGCATAGTGCCGTCCATTACCCGCTGAACAGAATCGACGCGGGATTGTAGCACTTTCACAGAACGTCGCATTTTACCAACCTTCAATTCTATATACAAATCAGTGG
Source organism: Bacteroidota bacterium (assembly GCA_017858735.1). GTDB lineage: Bacteria > Bacteroidota > Bacteroidia > Chitinophagales > Saprospiraceae > BJGN01. Next base: position 23,603 of record JAFMBH010000051.1, on the reverse strand, counting down.
CTTCCTGAATGAGAAATTTATTAAAAAGGAAGGCAAATTTCTCGCTTGGATCTACTATGGTGATGTCAATTAAGGAAGCTTTTTTGTCTCGTTTTGCTATTTCTACTTCTTTTGAAAGGTTTTCTGCTATGAAAGCTACAATACTATCCTGTTCACGGCTGAACTCCAAACGAGGCAAATCTGAGGGAATAAAAGAAACTTTTTTTTCTTCTAATGCGTCTTTATAATGAATCGACATATATAAATTTAGCAAATTACCCTCTTCCAACTCAGGCACCGGTTTCAACAGTGCCCCCTGAATAATTCTATTTGATTTTAAGAGCAACAACAAATTATCAGAGGTAAATAATCCTCCACCTCCGCCTCCTAAATCGACGCCAAATTGACTTGCTAAACCTAGCAGGGAACCTCCACCGCCACTCTTTTCCTCAATGGCAAAGGTCAATTTACTGGTATATTGAACCTCTTTGAAAAAGTGGGCATAAGCAAACCCAAGTCCTCCCCCTGTCAAGCCAATCAACACAATCCAAAAGCGAAAGGTCCAGAAGTATTGGAACAATTCTTTCATCTTTTGAATGAGTTCCTTCAAGCTGATTTCATCCTCTTCCATGTTTATATCTGTCTAAGTAATAAGATAAGCGTTAAAATCGTTGTCACCGATTGAGTAGCTGTACCCAGCACCCGCTCTAAGTTGACTCCTTTGCCTTCTATTTGAAATTTTCCAGGTCTTCTAGTTAAAGATATCACTGAACCAGGCTCAACCGTCGGATAGTCGCGAAGGAATAAAAAATGCTTCGTACTTTTCACCCTACCATCCGGAAAGGTCAAGGTTACACTGGAACGTACTGCTCGACTGGCAAAACCTCCGGCGTTATTCTTTAGATACCAAATGGCCGATTTACGTCCTGAATAATTGAATGTTTGAAACTCTTTGATTTGTAATAAAGTATCAGCAGTAAGTTTTTTTAAAACCAAATCCCCCAATCGGGTTCCTTCCAGGCGAATACTCACGATATTATTAAAAGGGTTAATGGCAATAGAATCACCTGCCTGAATAATCGGATCATACTCAGAAGACTGTGGATTTTTCAACGCCAGATTAAGATTAATACCTACTTTACCTATGCTATTGAGCTGTCTGTAAAGAACCGCATTATTCCTGTCTGCCATAGGGCTTAAGCCACCGGCTTCAGCAATTACCTGGGTGAGGTAAGCTAATTCGTTTTTCAAACTATAATATCCAGGATACTTTATTTCACCTGTTATTTGTACCACCCTTTCTGGTTTGAAAAAAGGTAATTCTCTTACAGCAATTTGGTCATAAGGTTGCAATTGAAATGCCATAGATCCACTTCGAACCTGAAAATTTGTGTCCAGACTAAGCGATATCTTATTGAAAGTAGAACCAATACCTTCCTGATAACTCAAGCGAAAAACATCTACTTTTGATAAGTCGGCTCTTTCTGTAACACCACCTGCCATAGAAATAAGATCGGCAATGGTCAATTTATTATTAAAACTAATGGTCAACGGCTCTATTACTGCCCCGGTGAGCACAATCTCTCCTCGTTCAACGATATTATTTTGTTCATAAATAAATAATTGATCCCCTGCCCGTAATTTAAAATCGCCCGGATTTTTAATATTTACCCTAATGTATTCAAACAATCCTGGCTGATACCAGCTATTCCTGAATACATAGCCAAAACTAGCAGCATTGGGCTTAGGGCCACCAGCCAACAAAAGGGCATCTTCCAAAGAAAGTTGATCCTCGTAAGATAATTTTTTTGAAATGGGCAGATGAACGGCACCTGATATAGTGATAGAATCGAGATTAGCGAAGACTGATTTCTCCAGCAGGACAACTTTATCTCTGGGTAAGAGAGGAAAATTGGGTTCTAACAAGGTATTTACCTTAAATACCCTAACGGTACTGTCCCGCTGAGGACGCTCTACGAAAACAAAGTTTTCCATCGCTTCAGGTCTCACCTGTGCCTTATTTAAAAACAAGCTCAATACCGGTTTATTCCCCAGGTTATATTTGCCGGGATAAAAAACGGCACCTTCCATTTCGATGAAATTTTCTAATAATTTAGTGGCGGTTCTCAGACGGATGGTGTCACCATCTTTCAAGGATACGGCCAATTTACCTTCCAACACCTCTATCAGTGAATATTCAGAAAGCGCCATAGAATCTTTATCGAAACGTTCAATCTGAACGAAATCGGGTGAGGTATTGCTTAGTAGTCCCCCTGCCAGCTTGATTACCTTTTGCAGCCCATCGGACTCAACCACTTCATAGCGCATAGGACGTTTAATGGCTCCTTGTATGGAAACCACCTTATTTGCCACAGGAATAAAAAGGATATCATTTTGCTGCAAACTAAATTCAAACTCAACGCCTGGATTTTCTAAGAAAGCATATAAATCTAATTTTTTCCTTGTCTTTCCTCTTATTAATTCTATTTCTCTTACGGAAGCCAATTCAGTTACCCCGCCTGCTGAAGCAATGGCATGAATGGCAGAATTCAGGGCAGACATGGTAATTCCCCCTTGCTTTTTTACTTCCCCAAATATATTTACCGTAATGGTTCTTGCTTTTTGCAAGGTTACGGCAAACTGGTCCTGATTAAACCGGTAATAGGTACTGAACCTGTTTCTCAATAATTTACGCGCTTCGCCAAGACTTAGGCCCTGAACGAAAATTTTCGGCATACTCACTGGTTGAATATAACCCTCCTTCTCCACTTCCAATAAAATATCAGCCTGGGAAAGGCCAAAAATCGTAACTCTTATTTCATCTCCGGCGGCTAATATATAGGTATCGGGTGCTTTTGCCCCATCTGTGGTAGCAATGAGCTTCAAATTCTTATTTTCAAAAAATGCATGGCCGTAAATCTGAAATTTCCGATTTGCCAACTCCTCCATTTTCTTTTTATCTTCCTCCTGCTTCTTCTTCTCGAGTTCCGGACGAAGTAAGGCCAATTCCTCTTCCGTCAGCTTTAGGGTATCCAGTTCACCCAATTCATATTGCTCCAGGGCATCTTCAATATCCAGTTTTTTTGACTTTGGATTTACTGATTCTTTCGATTTCTTTTCCGCCTCCAGATCCCTCATGAAATCAATAATCTCTTCCTTTCTTATAATTAATTCCGTCTGACTTAATTTCTCAACATCTATGCCTTTTTTCAGCAGATACGTTTTAGCCTCCTCCTCTGAAATGCCTCTTTTCTGTAATTCAGAACGCAACATAGATATTTGGGAAGACGATACCCCCCCACTACCTTGTGGATTATTCGTTATCTGTGCCTGTAGCGCAGGCATATCCCATAAGAAAGCCAAACCAAACACTAAAAGGAATACCGTGGCGGGTATTCCTTTAAAAAAATTAAGATCTCTCATTAAACTCATTTCTTTTATTTTGAATCTAAACCATTTGGAGCGTAAATATCCATTTTTTCCTTTTCATTTACACCATCTAAAGCTTCAAATTCACTATTATTACTTAAAAATTCAGGCACAAGACTTTTCATCCAATGTACCAGAGCATACTCATCCTCTTCATTAAGCATCAAAGAAAATAATTGATCAAAGGCTAGTTTCATGTCCTGAAAAGGTAACACCCTGACATTAGCAATCATTATTTTCTCATGATACGTTTCTCTATTTTCCTCCTTATTGTGGAGGAGTTCTTCGAATAGTTTTTCACCCGGTCTAAGACCACTGTAATGGATGTGGATATCCTTATTAGGAACACGACCAGAGAGGGTAATCATCTTTTTTGCTAAATCGGCGATTTTAACGGGTTTACCCATATCAAAAACAAAAACCTCCCCTCCATTGCCCATATTACCCGCTTCCAATACCAATTGACAAGCCTCAGAAACCGTCATAAAAAAACGATTTATTTCCGGATGGGTGACCGTGACCGGGCCACCGGCCTCAATCTGTGCCTTAAACCTATTTATAACGGAACCATTGGAACCCAATACATTTCCGAAACGAGTAGTAATGAAACGGGTATCACAAGATTCATCCATGGTTAGACTTTGGATATACATTTCTGCCAAACGCTTGGAAGCCCCCATCACATTAGTAGGATTTACCGCTTTATCGGTAGAAACCATAACAAAGCGATCTGCTTTGTATTTTACTGCCAAATCGGCCATCCGCCGGGTACCCAACACATTTACCTTGAGCGCTTCACTGGGAAACGCCTCCATAACCGGCACGTGCTTATATGCTGCGGCATGAAAAATAATTTCAGGGTGGTAACAGTCAAATAACCTTTTCATCCTCAGTTCATCTGTCACAGACGATAAAAACGGAACGATGATCGATATATATTTTTCTGAAGCCAGTTGAAGTAACAGATCATTCATGGGCGTTTCTGCCTGGTCGCATATAATTAATTGAACTGGTTTAAACAACAACAGTTGACGTACCAGTTCGCTTCCTATGGAACCAGCTGCACCTGTAACCAGGATACGCTTCCCTTTATAAATATTTTCTGAATCCTCATTCTCAATAAGAATAGGTTCCCTGCCTAAAAGTTCCTCAATATTTAACCTTGGAAATTGTGCGATGCTCAGATTCGATTCAGCAAGCATGGATGTTTGAGGGACCTTCTGAATACCAATATTATGTTCAAGACAAAATTCAAAGATATCGTCTTTACTTTCTTTGTTATCATCTAGAGAAGCAACAATAAGACGTTCAATTTTCATTTTAAAATGAAGGCTTTTGAACTGTTCAGGTGAGATGACAGGAATACCGTCGAGCCTTTTATAGTGATAATTTGGTCTTTCGTCCACAAAAGCGCGGATGATAAAGTTTTTATCGGCACTTCGATCGATAGCTGCCTTGACTGTAGCTCCGGGAATCCCTGCTCCGTAAATTACCACATTCGTCGCTGTGAGACCCTGCAGACTGATGTACCGATAGCCAAATTTAATGAACAAGCGATAGGTAGCCAGGCCAATAGAAACAGAGAAAAAATAGCTTAACCAAAACAGAGAGAAACGAGAATAAACATTAGAAAAGAATATCTCGTTGGCTATATATATAAGTATGGTACCTGAAAGGCTGATGAACAAAATTCTTGCCAACTCATAAGAGCCTGTAAATCGGACGATACCACTATACAAACTGGTTGCGAAGAACAAAGCAACATTTACAATAACAACAGGAATGTAGGAATAAAGGGTTTGGTTGTAGGAAATAGGTTCCTGGAGGAGAGATAACCAATAGTTTAGGGAGATAGACCAAGCGCCTACACAAACGAATAAATCAATCGAAAAAATGATCCATCTTGGGGAGGCGCCAGGTAATTTAATCATAGGAATAGGTTACTCGACTAAAAGTAATTAAAAAGTAGCTAAAAAAATTAATCGAGCGTAATAAAAGCCTAATTTAGGAAAAAATTAAATTTTTTTATAAAAAACTTTAATTTTAAAAGTGATCCCGCTGGGATTCGAACCCAGGACCCTATCATTAAAAGTGATATGCTCTACCGGCTGAGCTACAGGATCATTGCCCTAATTTCTTAAAGCGACGCAAAGATAGGGGAACATTTGATTAAAAAAAGAAATCGTTATAATTTTTTTTTAAAAAAATGAGGGCTATTCCCTTACACTTTGACAATCAACTTATTATTCTTCGTCTTCTAAAGGATCGGCATTTAATTCCCTGGCTAACTCCTCCATCATAGCATATTCTATAGATTCATCTACGGTAGGAAGGATCGTTAACACAGTATCGAGCCTTGATATTTCTATCAATTTCTTAACGGCCGGCTGGTCAATCCCTGTTAATATAAAGGAACCAAGTTCTTTCCATAACCTGTCGGCAGTAAGAATAGCAGAAAGGCCGGAAGAATCGACAAATTTAACGGGAGAAAGATCGAGGATAAGATTTTTAACCCCTTTTTGAAAGATCAGAACTAATTCTGATTTTAGCGTAGGCGCATTAGAAGAGTTCAAGTTCTCCTCTTCAATCCTAAAAACGGTGTATTGCTCTTTATTATCTACTGCGTATTTCATACTCTTGCACTGGTTTCTGATGAATGATGATAATCCGGAAAAATAATCCGGGACACAAAATTAAGGAAATGCACGAAACATTCTTATATTTATCGCAACAAATACGCGTTAAACTTTGTATTATTTTTTTATTGTAGTAATATTAGGCTCAGAAACGGTAAACTATGAACAATAGAAAGTTTTCACCAAAGGTTAAACAAGTCATAGCTAACAGCCGCGAAGAAGCCATCAGGCTCGGACACGATTATATAGGTACCGAGCACTTGCTTTTAGGCGTGGTTGCTGACAAAGACAGTATTGCCATGAAGGTGTTAGCATCGCTGGAAGTTAATTCAAGTGATTTGCGTAAAGCATTGCAGGAAGCGGTTGAACGCTTACCTGTAGGAAATTCCAGTTTGAATATTGGGACGCTTCCTCTGAACAAGCAAGCCGAGAAAGTATTGAAAGTTACTTTCCTCGAAGCTAAAATGCTTAAGAACGAGGAAATATGCCCGGAACATCTGGTTTTATCTATTTTGAAACATAATGATAATCCCGCCTCCCGCATTTTGCGCGATTTTGAAATCGATTATGAGGTGTTTAAAGCAGAATTAGAATTCGTGAAACAAGATCAGGACTTTACTTCCATTGAACCTTTCGCTCAGGCGTCGTCTTCCGACTCGGAAGATTCGTACGATGACGACGAGCCAGGTAAAGGTTTTCAGCAACGTAAAACAAATACTAAATCCAGAACCCCTGTGCTTGACAACTTTGGTCGCGATGTGACTAAATTGGCGGAAGAAGGTAAACTGGATCCGATTATCGGTCGAGAAAGTGAAATTGAACGTGTTTCACAGATCCTTAGCCGCAGGAAAAAGAACAACCCTATTCTCATAGGTGAACCAGGAGTGGGGAAAACGGCCATCGTAGAAGGTCTCGCCCTACGCATTATGCAAAGAAAAGTGTCGCGTACCTTATTTAATAAGCGTATCGTCATGCTCGATCTGGCAGCATTGGTTGCAGGTACCAAATACAGGGGTCAATTTGAGGAGAGAATGAAAGCGATTATGAATGAGCTCGAGAAAACGAGAGATGTCATTCTATTTATCGATGAAATTCATACGATCGTTGGTGCCGGTGGCGCCACAGGTTCTCTTGACGCCTCTAATATATTTAAACCCGCTTTAGCAAGAGGAGAATTGCAGTGCATTGGTGCCTCTACCTTAGATGAATATCGCCAGCACATAGAAAAAGATGGTGCTTTGGACCGTCGTTTCCAGAAGGTGCTTGTTGAACCACCTTCTGCTGAAGAGGCCATTCACATTCTTCATAATATAAAGAACAAATACGAAGATTTCCACAATGTGAACTATAGCGATGAAGCTATAACCGCTTGTGTGCGTCTGAGTGACCGTTATATTACCGATCGCTTTCTTCCAGACAAAGCCATTGATGTACTGGATGAGGTGGGCGCAAGGGTTCACCTTAAAAATATTCACGTTCCTCAACATATCGTTGAACTGGAAACGCAGATTGAGGAATTGAAAGAATCCAAAAATCAGGCCGTTAAGAATCAGCAATATGAAAGGGCGGCAGATCTGAGAGATAGAGAATCGAAACTGGTACGTCAATTGGAGTTTGCGAAAGTGCAGTGGGACGAGGAGTCAAAAACCCGTCGTTACCCAGTGACCGATGAAGAAATCGCTGAAGTAGTATCCATGATGACAGGAATTCCTGTGAATCGTGTGGCGCAAAGTGAAGGAAAGAGGCTGGTAAGCATGGAAAAAGACATGCAGAAGGTCATCATAGGTCAGGAAGATGCCATTAAAAAGGTATCCAAAGCCATTCTAAGAAACAGGGTTGGTCTGAAAGATCCTAAAAAACCGATTGGTACTTTCATTTTCCTTGGCCCAACAGGCGTTGGAAAAACGGAATTGGCGAAAGCGCTGGCAAAATACATGTTCGACTCTGACGATGCGTTAATACGTATTGACATGACCGAATATATGGAGAAATTTTCTGTTAGCCGTCTTATTGGGGCTCCTCCGGGTTATGTGGGTTACGAAGAAGGTGGACAATTAACAGAAAAGGTAAGAAGAAAGCCCTATTCTGTTATATTGCTTGATGAAATAGAAAAAGCGCATCCAGATGTGTATAATATATTGCTTCAGGTACTTGACGACGGCGTTTTAACCGATGGATTAGGAAGAAAGGTAGATTTCAAGAACACTTTAATCATCATGACCTCTAATATAGGTGTAAGACAATTAAAGGATTTTGGACAGGGATTAGGTTTTAACACAAAGGCAAGACAGGAGGCTACAGAGGAAAACACCAAAGCAGTCATACAAAATGCATTAAAAAAGACTTTTTCTCCGGAATTCCTGAATCGTATCGACGATGTTGTTATCTTTAACGCCTTAGGCATGGAGGAAATATACAGTATCATAGATATTGCATTGTCCGACCTGTATAAGCGATTAACTCAGTTGACCTTCACCTTGAGTTTATCAGCGGAAGCAAAAAAGTTTGTAGCTGAAAAAGGATTTGACCCACAGTTTGGTGCCAGGCCATTGCATCGTGCCATTCAGAAATATCTGGAAGACCCATTGGCTGAGTTCATTTTAAATGAGAATCCATCAGAAGGCAGTGAATTAATTGCCGTAATGAATGAAGACCTAAGTGGAACAGCTATAACTTTCGCCAGCGAAATAAAGTCTGACGTTTCAGAATAGATAATCAATTTAATCCATCACTTTTTTAACTAAAAAAAATCATTTGGCCAAGAGAATAGTTTCTTCGAATTCAAGCACAGACGATAAACCTGGGCTAAGAATAAACGATCAAATACGCGTACCAGAGGTTCGCTTAGTAGGTGAAAATCTGGAAGTCCTCTCCGAAGTTGCGGGGATGGAGGTAAAAGGTGGAGAAGTTTACAATACCCGGCAAGTCAGGGAGTGGGCTACCCAGTTACAACTTGACATGGTAGAAATATCTCCTAATGCGGCTCCTCCCGTTGTCAGGGTGGTTGACTTCAATAAATTCCTTTATGAAAAAAAGAGGAAGGAAAAGGAGATAAAGTCAAAAGCTGCCAAAACCGTCATTAAGGAAATCCGTTTCGGCCCTAATACCGATGACCATGACTTTGAGTTTAAAGTACGCCATGCAAAGACCTTTCTCGAGGAGAATGCTAAAGTAAAGGCTTACGTAAATTTTAGAGGAAGGACCATCGTATTTAAAGACCGTGGGGAGCTTCTTTTATTGCGTTTCTTAAAGGAACTGGAAGAATATGGTGCGCCGGAAGCTTTACCAAAACTGGAAGGACGACGAATGATTGTCATGGTATCTCCAAAGCGCAAAAAATAAATGATCGTTTTATCGCGAATTAAATGAATTTGTCTATATTTGCCAACTGAAAAAAAAACAATCATGCCAAAAATGAAAACCCACTCTAGCGCTAAGAAGAGATTCTCAGTAACAGGGTCAGGAAAAATCAAGCGTTTTCAAGCGAACACTTCGCACAGAATGCGCAACAAGAGCAAACGTGCCAAATTGAATTTACGTGATTCCACTACCGTTGACGGTTCTGAACAGAAACGCGTGATGCGCATGCTTTGCATCAGATAAACCTATTTTTTAACGAGAATACAGAAAAAAAGTCTCTTTTGAGCTCTGTATTGGACTAAAACAAACATTATGCCTCGTTCCGTAAACGCGGTCGCTTCCAGAAAGCGTCGCAAGAAAATTTTAGACGCAGCCAAAGGTTTCTTTGGTGCGAGAAGAAATGTATATACAGCCGCTAAGAATACCTTAGAAAAAGGTATGGGATATGCTTATCGCGACCGTCGTGCAAAGAAAAGAGCGTATCGCCGCCTTTGGATTGCACGTATCAACGCCGCAGTAAGAACTTTCGGAATGTCTTACAGCCGTTTTATGCATTTAATTAGCAATAATGATATTTCCCTTAATAGAAAAGTATTAGCCGATTTGGCCTTAAACCATCCTGATACTTTCGCCGCCGTGGTAAAATCTTTGTCTTAATTACATAAAATTAGGTTCAAAAGGGCATTTTCTATAGAAAATGCCCTTTTTTAGATTATGTTCTACACATCCTTATTACATGATTTACTTAGGACAAATTCCGTAGAGATTAATCTCTTTCTCTATGCGGAAAATAAATATGTCCGCCCATTGCAACAACTCCTTGCCTCCTTAGGCTTTTTTACCTTTCCCAAAAAACAGACATCAGAACAAACAAATCAAATTTTTGACCATACGCTGTTAAAAGCCATCAAAAGATTTAATCAAAAAAATAAAATTTCCGGTGACGGCGCCAGATTAAAAGCCTATAGCTTATGGCGAATGCTTCAATGCCAGGAAATCATTCCCTATTTAAAGATCATCGAATCCTATACAGACGTTACCTCTGGCTGGCAAAAGGAAACGCATTTTTTGTATGACCCTTTACTGAAGGTTTTATCTTTTTTAGAATATACAGAAGATAACCTGAGCCAGCGTATGGAGCGATTCTGCATTTACCACGGACTCATTTTTCCCACTGATTCATTGGGAACTACCATAAGACAACACCTCACCGAAGACATTTCCAAGTACCTGGGTGAACGTTTCAATGCCACTGAGAACACTGAAAATAAGCCTTCCGATAATGACCTAAGCCCTTCATTATCGATCATAGAAACGCCTGATAATAAAATAAGTATAACCGATGGACAGATACAATTGGTATTGACCAAAAAAGATCCTGGCGTATATTGGATGGGTAATGAAGAAGTGGGCATATTTTTACAACGCTATCCTGCTGTAGTAAACCCTGAAATAGCTAAAATCTGCTTACAGGTTATCCATCAGGTAGCCCGCAATGAAGGAAAACTGGATGCCATAAATACCTACGATCAGGCCTTCCTCAGTGTGGGTATTTTTCAATGGACCCTTGGCACTTCCACTAACGCGGGAGAATTACCTGCATTATTAAAAAAAGTTAAGATAAAATATCCTGAAAAATATACTACCTGGTTTACGCCTCTGGGCATAGATATTGCAGAGGAAACAGATGGAACTACTGGTTTTATAACCTTACAGGGAGAAAGAATAGCCACTTTAGAACAGAAAGAAGCATTCCGTCGCCCATTTTGGGCTTTTCATTTTTGGAAAGTGCTCATGCAACCTGAATTTCAAGCTATACAAATAGAGCATGCACACGATCGGTTTAAAAATTTTTATTTTAAGCCTGAACCGAAGGGACTACCCTACCCTCTCTATCAGATAATCACTTCCTCTTATGGTGTTGCATTGCTTTTAGATATGCACGTCAACAGGCCAGGCTGGGTGTATCCTTGTATAGGTCTTGCGCTGGCGGAAAACGCAAACTACGCCTCCCCCGATCACTGGGGAACAGAGGAGGAAGCACAAATATTAGACAGTTATCTAAAGATAAGAGCCACTTATACCGATGGGCGATATGCAGCAATGACCTCGGCAAATGAACGGGCAAATAAAATAGGGTTAGCGAAACAGGACGGTCTTTTATCAAGAGAGCGGGGAAGTTTCGAATATTTAGCCAATCAGTGGGAGGGATTTGGCATGAAAGGAAACCGTCAAATGATAACACCTCCCCCCGGCTATAAACCCGAAGATTATCCGGATATTGAAGAATAGAGAAAAATTATTATGTTTTCCTAAAACTTTTATCATCCTGCCTAAACAATTAAGTTAAGCACCTGTAAATTTAGGCTGTCGCTTTTCTATGAATGCCTGGGCTCCTTCGAGAAAATCAGTTGTTTGCGTGGTTTTTGCAAATTGATTTACCTCCGTTATGAATCCATCTCCGGGGGTATTAAAGAAAGCATTGACAGAGGCAATGACCGCACTAACAGCAACGGGCGCCTTTTCAGCTATTCGCCCAAGGAGAGCCTCTGACACCAGAAGAAGTTCGTTTGCCGGCACAACCTGGTTCAATAGACCCCATTTAAGTGCATCTTCTGCCGAGAAAAGGTCGCCGGTGAGCATTAGTTGCATCGCCTTTGTTTTACCTATATACTGAATTAACCTTTGCGTACCGCCATAACCTGGAATAATACCCAGATTTATTTCAGGCTGTCCAAAACGAGCATTTTCAGCAGCGATTCTCAGGTGACAAGCCATAGCCAATTCACAACCTCCGCCCAAAGCAAAACCATTTATGGCTGCTAACACAGGAACATGAAAATTTTCGATGAGACTGAAAACATCATGACCATTTTGCGCCATTCCTCCTCCTTTTCCTGCCTCAATAGATAAAAACTCTTTGATATCGGCACCAGCTACGAATGCTTTTTCACCTGATCCGGTCAATATGACGCCTTTCAACGGTGATTGTGAAGGTAAGAAATCGGAAAAAAGGTGATAAAGCTCTTTCATGGTTTGCCCATTCAGTGCATTCAGCGCTTTTTCCCTATTAAAAGTAATGCGATATATACCATTTGATTCTGCTAAAAGTAGATTTTGATATTCCATTTTTGTCGTAAAAATAGCTTAAACCCTCAGAATATCCATAGGTGTAATCAATAAATTTTACAACTTAGTCTGCCAATGAGTTAAAAAGACAAAGAAAAGCCTTTATATTTAAGGCATATTGGATAAAAAAACATGGTAGAAACTGAAAAGGAAACCGAGATATTAAAAGACATTGCCGCGGGAAGCAGTAAGGCGTTCCAGGCCCTTTATTCCCATTGGGAGCCTACCCTTTCGTCTTTTATTTTTCAGGTTACCCGTTCTAAAGTTATTACCGCAGAAATTGTTCAGGATGTATTTTTAAAAATATGGATGACCAGAGAGTCCCTCGTTGACGTAAAATCTTTTAAGGCTTATCTGTTTGTTATCAGCAAGAACAGAGCGATAAATGCGTTAAAAAAATCATTGGCTGATTTAGAAAGAATGAAAAAATATGCCAGCGAAGTACCCTTCAAGGAACAACTTGAAGATGACGATAATGACCAACTGCCTTTCACGTTGATAGACGAAGCCATTGATCAGTTATCGCCAAGACAAAAAGAAATATTTTTATTGCACAGACATGAGCGGTATTCTTATCGCGAGATTTCAGAACAATTGGGCATCGGTAAGGAATCAGTAAAAACCCATTTGTCCTTAGCTATAAAATCAATTAAAAATCATATTGAGACTAAAATTTCCCTTATCATTTTGCTTATTGAATTTATTTCAAAAAAATCTGATTAGTCCTTCCCCCATTTCGTAGCCCCATTTTGTCTTCCTTATGATAAAATACATTAAATGAAGGAAGACCATAATAAATCAACTTTGTGGGAAGCATTTTGGCGTGGTCATCTTGATGATGAACAGCTTAAAGGGCTTAAAAATTTATCAAACGATGAGGTTGAAACCGAACTAAAGCAACGGTGGGATAAGCATTTTACTAAAAATTCTATTTTCAGTAAAAGAGAAAGACAGGATATCATCGATCAAATCCTTATGGATGGAAGGATAGAAAAGCAAATAAAGCCTGTTTTTTTATATTATGTAGCTGCTTCACTGGCTCTTTTAATATTAGGTTATTTTGCCCTATTTGCACCTGCAAAAGAAAATTTCACTGTAAAAATTGAGAAAAGCATAGATCTTAATCCTGGAGAGAATAAGGCTATTCTGACGCTTTCTAATGGTAAAAAAATAACACTTGGCACCACAGACAATGGCTTATTAACGGAAGACGGACAGGCAAAAATCTATACCTCTGAAAAGGGAGCACTTACCTATATTGCTGCGACGGAAACCCAGCAGGTACTTACAAACAATATAACCACGCCACGGGGAGGGCAATACAACCTTACCCTTTCAGATGGCACCAATATTTGGTTAAATGCTGCCTCCTCTTTAACCTACCCCAGCGCTTTTCAAAAAGGAAAGCCAAGAATTGTTGAGCTATCAGGTGAAGGTTTTTTTGAAGTAAGGCATAATGCTCAGGAGCCTTTTATGGTGCATTATGGCAATGGACTGGAGGCCGTCGTACTTGGTACTTCCTTTAATATAAATACCTATACCGATGAAAAGGCTACCTATACAACCCTGATCAATGGAAGTCTTAGCGTACAGGGTCCGCAGGAGAAAAAAGACCTGTTAAGGCCAGGCCAGCAAGCTATTGTCAGGCAAGGAAAAACAAGTATTATTAGCGCCGATTTAGAAGAAATAATTGCCTGGAAAGAGGGTTGGTTCTTATTTAACCGCTTAGAATTACAAGCTATCCTGAGGCAATTGAGTAGATGGTATAATATAGATTTTGAAATTACCGGAACGATAGGAAACAAGCAATTTTCAGGTATTGTGAGTAAGTCAAACAATATATCTGAGGTACTAAAGATCATGGAAAACACGGGCGTAACCTTTACGCTCAGAGACCAAAAAATATATGTTTCCCAATAAAAAGAAATTAACATCATGACCTATTATTTTACAAAACGAACAACGATGATGCCATTATTACCCTTTTCTTCTTACATCAAAAAGAAGGAATTCTCATCTAAAATAGCTAAGAATTTAAAAGTTCTGGGTATTTTTCTTTTCCTAAGCTGTTTAAATCTGAATGCTTTAAGCACGGCACAGGTAGTAACCATGAACAACAAAGAGGTTACTTTGCAGAAAATATTCAGAGAAATTTATCGTCAGACCGGCTATCAGTTTTTTTATGAAGACGCCTTACTTGATAAAGCGGGAAAAGTAAGTATTTCCATTAAGAATGGTAGTGTCCAGGAGGCTCTTTCCCTTTGTTTTAAAGACCTGCCCTTATCTTATGTAATCACTAATAAAACCATTGTTGTTGCCCCACAAAAAAAGGAGGTGAGCAGGGTTCAGCCCATGGAAAAGGGTATTGAAAAGACATTGAGTACAGTGAAAGGGAAAATTACCAACTCATTGGGCGAACCTATGATTGGCGTAAACGTTATTGCGGCAACCTCACAAAAAGGGACTACTTCTGATCTTAATGGTCAATATGCTCTTGACATAGAGGCAGATGATAAGGCTTTAATTTTTTCCTATATCGGTTATGTGACCCGAAGTGTGCCTGTAGAGGGAAGAAGTACTATCGATGTTATATTGAAGGAAGAAAGTGTTGAGCTTCAGGAAGTGAGCATAGTGGCTACTGGTTATCAACGTTTGTCGAAAGAACGAAGTGCAGGCTCTTTTTCGATGATAAACAGTGATGATTTGAAGTTGAAATCAAATAGCATGAA
Organism: Bacteroidota bacterium; assembly: GCA_017858735.1. GTDB lineage: Bacteria > Bacteroidota > Bacteroidia > Chitinophagales > Saprospiraceae > BJGN01. The sequence goes on along the minus strand of JAFMBH010000051.1, from coordinate 8,341 downwards.
CGTGATTGACAGACTGGAGGGATTAGTCCCTGGTCTTGCGGTAAATTATGGACGAAATAGTGAAAAGTTTTTAATCCGTGGTCTCACCTCCATCAATGCCAACAAATCGCCCCTCATTGTAGTGGATGGCGTACCGATATATGACGCTTCCACATTAACCTCGCTCATCAATCCTGATGATATTGAGTCAGTTAACTTATTAAGAGACGCAACGGCCGCCTCTATTTGGGGAGCTGCAGCGGCAAATGGCGTAATCGTTATAACCACAAAGAAAGGAAAAACAACGAGTGTTCCACAGAAAATTCAGGTGAATTATAATGGTTTTGTGTCTTATCGTGGCACACCTGATGTAGATTACTATAATTTGATGAACAGTAGTCAGTTGGTTCAGGCTGGCAGAGAAATTTTTAGTACCGCTGCCTTTCCCTGGTCTGTGGTAACTACCGGTGCGTCAAATAATTCTACACCCATAGTTACACCGCATGAACAGATACAGTATGACTTGTCAAGAAACATAATAAATGCAGGATTGGCACAACAACGTTTTGATTCCCTCAGTAGCCTGAACAACCAGGCTCAGATGGCTCAATTTCTTCAGCAACCATCGAAACTATCGAATCACAGTATAAATTTTAATGGGGGATCCAATTTCCATAGTTTTTACGGCTCAGTTGCCTATACAAGAGATGAGGCATTCACAAAAAACAATTTAGACCGCTACCAGATAAATCTTCGACAGGACTTTATTTTCTCTGAAGCAATAACGATGGATTTAACCACGAATATTTCGTATGAGAAAAACGACCGATTTTTACTGACTGATTTTCCGGGTACTATTAACACGGTATTACCCTACGCGATGCTTTCTGATGCATCGGACAACCCATTGTCAATGGCTTATTTAACTCGCCATCAACCGTTTAGAACCATATCAGAAAATCAAAGCCAAATAAATCTCGACTATATACCGTTACAAGAACCTGGCAATACGCAAAATGGAAGCACCAATTTATCTACAAGAATAAATGGTGGATTATCTGTTAAGTTGCTAAAAGGGTTAACTTACGAAGGGCGGGCACAATATCAGCGTTCCAGTTTAGATGCCTACGAATATTACGATCAAAATGCCTATCGCGTAAGAAATGAGCGGGTATTTTTCACCCAGGCACCTTCGACCGCCACGGCAAATCCAACGTATTTCCTTCCAGTAACGGGGGGACATTATTTGACTAATAATAACACACAGTATGCCTGGACGGCAAGAAATCAGTTACTTTATGAAAATAAAGGGAATGAAAAACATCAAATTTCCTTATTGGCTGGTACTGAAATCAGGGCTGACTTTATCAATAGAATTGGTACATTTAAACGAGGATTTGACTTTCAAACACTAACCTATTCATATATTAATGAGCAATTATTAGGTAGCACCGGGGTGACAAGTCCTGTTAACTTTTTGCCTTTCAGAACCATCAATGTTCTCAATGTAAATCAACATAGTTACAGTGAAGTAGAACGACGATTTTTCTCCTTATACGGCAATTCAGGCTATACCTACAACGGAAAATATACCATCAATGCGAGTATTCGTATGGATCAATCCAATTTATTTGGTTCAGATCCAGCCGCACAATATAAACCTGTCTGGAGTCTAGGAGGCGCATGGAATGTGACCAAAGAAGACTTCTTTTCTGTACCTTTTGTCGATTTACTTAAAGTCAGAGCCACTTACGGCCTATCGGGCAATGCGCCTGTGCCTGGACAGGGAGGACCTTATGATATTATTGGCGCCAGAAATAGTGCTATTTTTGCAGGACTGGGAACCGGTTACGTAGTTTTCACTCCTGCCAATGACTTGTTGACCTGGGAGCGAACCACTACAAAAAATATAGGCATTGATTTTAGCTTATTCGAACGCCGCCTGTCAGGAAATATTGATATTTATGATAAGCTAACTACCGATCTTTTAGGCTTTGTGCCCATTGATCCAACCACCGGTTTTTCTTATGCTTATGATAATCTGGGAAGTTTGAGAAACAAAGGTATTGAGCTACAATTAAATAGTGTAAACATTACCGGGGAAGATTTTAGCTGGCGAACCATTTTGACGTTGTCAAGGAATGAAAACGAGATAATTTCACTAAAAAGATCTTCCGCGCTAACTTTTTCAAATAAAATAGCAGGCGTTCAGGTAGAAGGATATTCTGCCTTTCCTGTATTTGGATACAATAATATAGGCCTGGATAAAGCGGGAAATCCACTGGCTTTGAGTGCAACGAATGACACATTAAGGTTAGCTAATCAGATAAAAGTAGCTGATCCGCAGTTTGCAGGAACTACTCAGCCGCTTTGGTATGGTGGTTTAACGAATATTGTTTCTTACAAAAATTTCAGTTTATCCTTTTTGGTAGTATTTAATCTGGGTCATCAGATGAGACTGGATGTTAATCGCTTTTACACAGGCAGATTGTTAACTAATCTGCCCACTTATTTCGACAACAGATGGAAAAAAGAAGGAGATGAGCTGAACACGGATATTCCTAAGTATATAGCTAATGCATCGACCTCAGCTACCCAAAGAAACACTAATTTTTATACACAGGGCTTAAGCAACATAACTTCGGCTTCTTATGCGAAACTTAGAGATTTAACCGTTAATTATCAGTTCGGTAAAAACATAGCGGATAAACTATCTATGAGAGATTTGAATATTTACGGCCAGATAAACAATTTGTTACTGTGGACTAAAAACCAAAACAATATAGATCCGGAATACTTTGATTATCAGCAAGGTTTGAGATTAGACAGAATGCCGGTATTCTACACTTTTGGTTTAAGAGCATCTTTTAAATAATTTTAAAAAAAGAGAAAATGAAAAAATCAACGATAAAAAGTTTGGCATTCATCTGCACGTTGTGGATATCCATTTCAGGTTGCGAGTCATTTTTAGACGTAACCCCAAAGGGATTAGATGTATTAAAAACAACCGACCAGTTTAACGGTATTTTCAATAACGCCAATTTATTCAGTTACCTGAATATCAGAAATCAACCGGGTGGAATTTCCAGTTTATTGGGTTCCGCGGAAATGCCATTATTCATGGGAGATGATATATTCTCCTCCGCAGGATTTCTGAATGCCATTCCAAACGTAGCCTGGCAAAATGCATTCAAATGGGATGCAAATCCTTATTTGCCCACTGATGAATCAAATGAATGGGGCGCATTTTACAACCAGCTATATAACTATAATTTAGTAGCTGAGGGCGTAATGTCTTCAGAAGGAGGAACCGAGGCAAAGAAAAAAGAATTATTAGCGGAGGCAAAGGCCTGTAGAGCATTCAATCATTTTATAGTGGCCAATTTATTTGGGCAACCCTATAATGTAAACACTGCTACTACCGACTTATCAGTGCCTATTGTAGTCAAAGCTGACGTAAACGCTTCCGCTTTTAAAAGAGCTACAGTAAAGGAATTGTATGATTTTGTCATCAATGAACTTACCCAGGCTATACCCGATTTACAACCGAAGGTTTACAGTCGTGTAAGAATGTCAAGGCCGGCGGCACAATACATGTTAGGTATGGTTTATTTTCAGATGGGCAATTACGCTACTGCTTTAACGTTCTTAAATGAAGCAAAAGCAGGCTTAACGGGAGGTCCACTACCTGTAAGGTTATATAATTACAATACGACCATGACTGCCGCAGCACCAAAAGGGTGGTTTAATGCGGCACAACCATGGCGTGGAGCCTCAGCCTATCCCTTGCTTTACAATAGTGAGGAGAACATTTTTTTAAGACAATTAAGTGTTAATAGTACAGTAAACAGAAATTGTTTGTTTATAAAACCAGCAATTTTAGCCCTTTTCGCCACTACAGACCATCGTAGAAAAATGTTTCTAAACAGAAATAGGTCCAATGGAACCGTAACCTTACCTGGTTTCATTAGAAATTCGCCAACCAGTGTAAATCTGGGACCCAATTTACCTAATTTGCTACTTATGTCCGCAGAATGTAAAGCCAGGGCAAACGACGTAGCAGGTGCAAAAGCAGATGTAGAAGAATTGAGAAAAAATAGAATGCCCGCAGCTGATGCGACGGTTAAAGTAACGAATCAGGATGATTTAGTTAAGTTCATCCTCGCCGAAAGACAAAGGGAATACGCAAGTACGGGAATGAGATGGTTTGATATGCGCAGATTGTATAAAGACGCTAAGTTTAACAATCTGGACAGAACCAAAAACTTTGATGCAGAAACCTTTACGTTGACAGATGAGCGGCTGACTTTAAAAATTCCCCCGCAGATTCTTCAATACAATCCAAATATGGTTGATAATCCTTAACATTTAGAACAAAACCTATTTTATCATTTAATAATCAAGAAATGAACAAACTTTTTGGCATTATTTTTTGCGTTTTACCTTTTCTACTTTACTCCCAATCTCAATTTAAAGTAGAGTTAAACCTTGTTGGCCTTAAAAATAATAAGGTAAGAGTTAGTCATATTGTGAATGGGAAAACAAAAGTGGATACCCTTACGCCAAAAAAAGAGGATTATATATTGTGGGAAGGAAAAACAGTTGATCCCCAATTGATTCGTATGGAGGTCCTGGATACCAGCCTGTATTTGAGGATTGGTAAAGCGATAGCGCTTCCTCCTGCTTTAATGTTCATGTTAACAAATAATAATTTTGTTATAAATGGTAATGCAAAGGAAATATGGATTTCCGCGATAGTAACCAATGATGAAGAAAGCTTGATTTATGAGAAATTCAGAGCTGAAGACCTACCTGTAACCTTAGGAGTATGGGAAATTCAGAAAGAGCTGAATACTAAAGCCAATGCAAAGGACACTGCGGGTACTGCAGCGTTGAAAGACGCGTCAACAGCGTTGAGAAGGAAAAATCAACAATTAAGAGTGCAATATATTGACAAATATCCTGCCGCATTTTCCAGTATTTTAATGCTTCAAGGTTTATTCCTTGTGCTACCCGTTGATATTTTGGATAAAAAGTTCAAGGCATTGGACGAAAACTATAAATCGTCACAAACAGCTAAAAATTTGGGCATAAAAATACAGAATAATAAAAACACCGCCATAGGTCAGCCTGCCGTTACCTTTGTACAGAACAGCTTTGATGGAACGTCGGTGGACCTTGCTGCCATGAAAGGCAAAGTCGTTTTACTAGATTTTTGGGGAAGCTGGTGTGTTCCCTGCAGACAAAGTCATCCTAAATTAAAAGAGGTTTATGAAAAGTATAAATCTTTGGGTTTTGAAATTGTCGGCATATCAAATGAAGCGGTAAGCAGAGGAAAAAGCAAGGAGCAACAAGATGCCGCGTGGAGAAAAGCTATTGCAGAGGATGCTATTCAATGGCCCAACGTGCTTTATGATGCCGATCTGAACGATATTGTAAAATCGTATGATATCATGGGATATCCAACAAAATATTTAATTGATCAGAAAGGGAATATTGTTTCAAAGATATTAGGAAATTCTCCTAATAATCATGATATCTTGATTAAGAAATTAGATGAATTACTTGTAAAAAAGTAGTAATTCGAAGATACCTGGAGTAATGACACTTTCAAAAGGAGATCCCGAAAAGGGGTCTCTTTTTTTATGCATAAAGGTCAGGTTCTTTCCAGATAATATCATTGGACTTATTGATATACACCCAATTTGTATTTTTTTCAGCCCAGGCCAGACCATTTCTAAAAGGCATAACCTGATCGAACTTAGGAGGAACGCACCATTCACCGGCAGGATTAATAAATCCCCATTGTTTATGTTGTTTCACTTGCGCGAGACCCTCCGAGAAAAGGCCGGCATCTTCAAACATAAAAGGAATAACTAATTCATCGTTTTTGTTAATATAGCCATATTTTCCATGCAATTGAACGGGTGCGAGGCCTTCACTGAAATCGCCCGCTGATTCGTAACGGGGTAAAACAGCAATTTCACCCTTTATACTAACGAAGCCAAATTTATTATCCACTTTAAAAATGGCCATATCATCGAAAAACTCCCCATTGGTAGAACCTGAAAAGTAAGGAAACTGAGGAGGTAAGAGCAGATTGCCATTTAAATCTATCAGGCCCCATAAATTTTCATGAAGGACAACGGCCACATTTTTCTGAAAAGGGAAACACTTTTCAAAAGGCGTATTAAGAATAAACAAGCCATTTTTGTCAACGAAACCACTTTTTCCGAACCATTGAACGGGGGCTAATTCCCCTTTAAAATCACCCGCCCAATTAAATCTTGGGGAAATGACCACTTTTCCCTCCTTATTTATGAATCCATATTGATTATTTAAAGAAACGGCGGCGAGACCGTTACTAAAATCAAAGGCATCGTCATACCTCACTTCGATAACCTCATCGCCTTTACCATTGATATAACCCCAACGTTTTATGAGTCTGACCCTTGAGAGATCCTCCTCGAAATAGCCAATAAATTTGTATAATTGTTTAAGCAGCAGCCTACCTAACAAATCGATATGAACATAATGGTCATTGAGTTTTACCTTAGCATAAAGGTTATAAAAATCTTCTGCCTCGACATACTGAGGTTCTATGACCACATTACCGTGTTCATCCATAAAGCCATAGCGACCTTTATCCCTGATTTTAAATCGTAGTTCTTCCATGTCGGCCAATATCCGCATTTGAGCATAAAGATATAATTATTTTGCTAATAACTTTCCTAAGAAAAAGTCAGAATTCTATCTATATTAGCCAATTAAACGAGAAATCAGCCATGAGGTTACGTGAATCCTTTCCAGCAGCGGGTTCTGATTATTTAGGGGGAGCATCAGATGGGTATGAATATCATACAACTTTTTCAGGATCTTCGCTCAGAAAGAGTTATGACATGGTAAAATCATTCCTACAGGAGGAAGGATATGGTGATATTCCCATACCTGTGGATGTAGAAGAACTTACGCATTTCCGGTTATCTACCCGTAACAAGCAAATTTTACTATTTGACGACAACGGTTATTGCCACAATCCGCTAAAAATATTATTTCCATTGGACCGACGAAAAATGCGTACCATTCTGTTGTACCTATACAACGAGAATGATCCGCATCATTTATTAAAATTTCACAAGAAATTTAGCAAGAAATAAAATCAAGAAAACCATTCCTTTACCAGTTCGGGGCTTACCCCTTTAAGTTCTAATTTTTTCTTTTTCCTCCAGCCGTTTAACTCGTTCGCCACTTTTCCGATGCCAGCGTCCAATACTTTTTCTTTATTTGTATAGCCTAAGGAAAATAAATGAGAAACCCACTCCTCGGGAACATTTGCCTCGGGAAAGGAAAGATTTGCCGAAACGGTGGTCTCTATTTTCTCAGGTTTCATCTGAGGGAAAAACAATACCTCCTGAATGGACGCATTATTTGTCAGAAGCATGGTTAGTCTATCGATACCAATACCCAGTCCAGAGGTAGGAGGCATGCCATATTCGAGGGCACGAAGGAAATCTTCGTCTAAGGCCATGGCTTCTTCATCGCCCCTTGCGGCCAGTGTCAATTGATCTTCAAAACGCTCTCGTTGGTCAATCGGATCATTTAACTCAGAGTAAGCATTGGCAATTTCCTTTCCATTAACAAAAAGTTCAAAACGTTCAACGAGCCCCTCTTTGCTTCTATGTTTTTTCGCTAAAGGCGTCATTTCAATAGGATAATCTGTAATATAGGTAGGCTGGATAAGATTTTTTTCCACTTTAGCGCCAAAAATCTCATCGATTAACTTTCCCTTACCCATGGTATCATCGACTTGAATGTCCAAAGACGAGCAAACAGCCCTCAGTCCGGCTTCATCTAATTCGGAGACATTTATTCCTGTATATTCCAATATTGAATCGAACATAGTGAGACGTCTATAAGGTCCAGCAAATTCAATTTCATGCTCACCAACGGGAACTTTTGTTTTGCCATCATTGACCGAAAAAGTAATGTAAGAGAGACATTGCTCTACCATTTCCATCATCCACACATAATCTTTATACGCGACGTAAATCTCCATGGAAGTAAACTCAGGATTATGGGTTCTGTCCATACCCTCGTTACGAAACATTTTCCCAATTTCATATACGCCATCGAAACCGCCTACGATCAATCTTTTCAGATACAGCTCATTGGCGATACGCAAATACAAAGGCATGTCCAGGGTATTGTGATGCGATTTGAAAGGTTTCGCTGCAGCGCCCCCGTGCATAGGTTGTAAAACGGGCGTTTCCACTTCCAGCCAGCCGCGGTCATCAAAAAACCGGCGCATAGCTGTTATAATTTTACTTCTCTTTTTGAAGGTTTCTCTGACAGCAGGATTGAC
>JAFMBH010000149.1 GCA_017858735.1 Bacteroidota bacterium | reverse complement strand
GATAAGCCTGAAAAAATGATTGCCGCTGCAAGCTATCTGAATTTTGTGATTATTAACAAATTGGTCCTTGTACCTTTTTATGGCCTTGAAACAGATGAAAAGGCAATGGTTGCCTTCAAAAAAGCATTTCCCGATAAGAAAATAGTCCCCATTAACCCTTTAGCCTTAAATTGGGGCGGTGGTGGCATGCATTGTATTACTCAAAATGAACCCTTTTAAAAATGAATAACACAGAGATTAAACTCGCATTGATTCAGTCTGCCTGTGGTGCAGATGTTCAGGAAAATGAAAACAGAACGCTAAAGCAAATCGAAGAGGCTGCCAGATTAGGGGCAAATATTGTTTGCTTGCAGGAATTATTTAACGCCATTTATTTTTGCCAATATGTAGATGTAAAAAGCTACAGGTACGCTCAAAAATTTCCAAATGCCTCTACAGATAAGCTTCAGGAGGTAGCCAAGCGATTAGGAATTGTACTGGTTGTTCCCTTTTTTGAGGAAGCCTTACCTGGCGTGTATTTCAATACTGCGGTTGTTTACGACAGGGATGGAACTTATTTAGGGAAATATAGGAAAAACCATATCCCGGAAGGTCCTCAGTATCTCGAAAAATATTATTTCACTCCAGGCGATTTGGGTTATCCCATTTTTAAGACCCAGTTTGGGACCATAGGCATTGGCATTTGCTGGGATCAATGGTTCCCCGAGGTGGCAAGAATCCTGGCCTTGCAAGGTGCGGAAATATTATTATACCCTACGGCTATTGGATCAGAACCTGACCGACCCGAATTTGATTCTTCAGAGCCCTGGCGAACCATTATCCGCTCCCATGCCATTGCCAATAATGTATTTGTTGGCGCCGTTAACAGGGTGGGTGTGGAAACGGAAATGTCCTTTTATGGAAAAAGTTTTATCGCCAATCCTTATGGTGACATAATAACCGGTGCGGGTAATCAGGATGAAATCATCATGGCTACTTGTGATTTATCAGAAATAAGAGCCTCCAGAGAGTTACTTCAATTTTTTAGGGACAGAAGAGTAGATACCTATCAGCCTTTATTGAAAAAACTACCTATATAAGCGACTCGCAAGGGATAAATCACTAATACAGGTGTTAAATCCAGAGTAAAACGTAACCGGAATCATCTGCGGACATTCCGGTCTTTTATCTTTTTTTTTAAAATAAAATAAAAAGTACGGTTTCAATCCTTTTTATTGTTTATATTTGCTAGATCGATTTAAGTTTATATAAAAATTGAGGTATATACTCTCGATTCAATTTTCTGATTTAATTATTTCCAACCTATTTAATCATTACTTTATGTTTTCATTCTTAATTTCTATTCATTTATTTTTTAGTTTTGATAGGTTTTTACCCGTCCATAGTTTTTTAAATCCATGTAAATCTGCTACGGTTACAGATATTGATGGTAATGTTTATCATACTATGCCTATTGGAACCCAATGTTGGCTTGCAGAAAATCTGAAGGTATCGAAATACAGAGATGGATCCTCCATTCCTGTGGATATATCCGGAGGATCAACAGGGAATGAGAGCGATCAATTGTGGGGAAACAAATCGATAGGGGGCAGGTCTGTTTATAAAAATGATACCAGTTATTTTCAAGACTATGGATACCTTTATAATTGGTACGCCGTGGCAGATCCAAAAGGGATTTGTCCAGCGGGTTGGCATGTTCCCTCCGTTAATGAAAAGAATATTATGACCATGTTTTTAACCGATCAGCGACAATTCTCAAGCTTCCAGGGTGGCTTCAGAAGTAGTGATGGTTTTTACAATCTGATGAAAAACTTCGGTTTTTTTTGGACGTCCGCAGAAAGTAATTACAACAAGGCCTGGTTATTTTACCTAACTACCAATAATAATATGATTTCAACGGATCAGCTAAGTAAAACAATAGGTGCCTCAGTCCGATGTATTCAAGATTAAAACCTGAACCCTGCGAAACACTGCGCCGGAACACTGCGTACACCGCGTTAAAAATCTCCCCGCTCGAACTTTGACGCTCGAACTCACACGCTCGAACCCAAAAAAAACAAACACGCAAATTATAAAATACACTATATTCGCAAGTATTACTTCCAGTTTATAAAGTTGTCTTCACAAAGAATCCATGATTCTCTAAAGGTCTCATTATATGAAAGTAATCTTATCCTGCTTTTTACTGCTTAATATTCTAACAAGTATTCAAGGACAAAATACGCGCACATCAGGTCCAAACGTCGGGAGGCAAAAAATAGATTCGCTAAAGGAAATTCTTCAAAGAAATCCAGCCGCCTTTATCGAAGAATCTTTTAGGGTCGAAAAGGAACTATTAAATGAAAAGCTATTCATCGAACTATACCGTTTACAATTAGATTATCTGGATAAAACAGATAATTATAATTTGACCATCCTTACCTTACATAAATTCAAACAACTCGTTGGTGAAAAGGACGAGTTGGAAATTGCTTACATTTATTTGCAACTGGCAAGTACTTTTTATTTTAAAGGAAATATTGATTCCCTCAACTACTGGCATAGTCAGGCAGAAAAATTTAGGTCACCCACCTCGCCTTTATATGGAAATTATTTAATGGTAGATGGATTGAAAAATGCTTACAAAGGAAAATATTCCCTTGCTATAAAATCATTATTGCAAGCTATTTCCTTTTTTGAAAAAATTGGAGATAAAAAGGAATTGGCTGTTGCTTATAATAATTTAGCTACCAACTACGAGCGACTTGGCGACAGGGAAAATCAAAAATTGAATCTTTTAAAAGCCATTGATATAAATAAATCCCTGGGTTATACGTATCCGCTGATTATGAATTACAATAACCTAGGAAGTAATTATAAACAGACAAATCAAATTGAAAAGGCATTGACCTATTATGATTTGGCCTATCGGGAATTAAAAAAGGCTGATTATCCGCTTTTGCTGGCTCAAAATCTGACAAATCGGGCAAATATTTTAGAAAAACAAGGAAATTTATCAGCGGCTGAAAAACTCTTTGCTGAATGTGAAAGGGTTTGTGAGGAGAATAACATTCAATATGGCGTCATGTTGACTAACCTCAATATGGGAAATCTTTTTCGCCTGCAAAAGAAATATTCCGATGCATCTCTCCGATTGAATAAAAGCCTGGCCCTAACCAAATCATTGAAATCAGTTCGGGAAGAAGCCTTGGTTTATGAGCGATTATCCTGGCTATCCAGAGACATGGCTGACTATAAAGCAGCTTACACTTTCCAAACAAAATTTCATCTTCTGAATGATAGTCTGGTGAATGAATCTGTTAAAAAGGAAGCCTTTGCGTTAAAGGAGAAATATGAATCGGAGAAAAAAGAGAAGGAAATCGTAACACTGTCCAAAAAGCAATTGAATTATAAATATTTCATTTTAATATTGATTGTTTGTGTGCTTTTATTGTTAGTTGTCCTTCAGGGGTGGCGAAATAAACATAAAATAGTGTTGTTGGAAAAACAAAAACAAGAATTAAACAGGAAATTACTAAAGGATGTAATTGATAATAAGGAAAAGGAATTAACCTCGCAGGTTACGCTATTGGCGCAAATGCAGCAACAAGTGGATGAATTGATTCAAAAAACATCAAAAATCCTTAATGATAATTCAACGGAACAAGTCAAATTAAAGAAGATTGAATCTTTGTTGAAAGCGGATCCTATTCATAGGCTTAAAAATGATTTTGATGTTCGATTGACGTCAAATAATGAAGATTTTTTTAGTTTGCTTTTAAATAAATATCCCGAATTGAGTCCGGTTGAATTGAAATTATGTGCCTATTTACGGCTAAATCCATCCACTAAAGATCTGGCATTAATCACCAATAGAAGCATGAGAACCATAGAATCAACCAGAACCAACATACGCAAAAAAATGAATCTTACCTCTCAGGAAAATCTGGTGACTCATCTTTTATCCTTTTCAAACGAATAGCCATATTTTTTAAATAAAAATTTAATTACTTTGTACCTCCCTGTTTTTTAGATTCTTTTTTATGTATTATTTTTCATATACCCTGTTTTTCCCGTAGAGGATATAATTTTTTTGATTAAAGTAATTTCTATTTTCGCCCAATAATTATTTATTGAATAGGTGTAAATGAAAATGAATTTTAAAAAAGCCTCCCGCACCACAGCGTTTATTAACGCTGTGGTGTTTTTTTCATTGTTTGTCACGTCAGGGTTTGCACAACACCTGACGATATCCACTACCGGACAAACAGGAACCGCTGGAACCAACTGGAGCATTACAGGAAATACCCTCAATGTTGGGGTATCCGGTTCCGCCACTATTCATCCCAGCGTAATTACCAACCATCTGTCCAATGTGGGTGATTTAACTGTGAATTTGCCCTCGCAAAGTGGGACATCCCGCAACATGAATATCAATGCCAGTATTTCTTATACAGGTGGAGCTAATCGCACGTTGACACTCAATTGTGCCAATGATATGGTGTTTGCCAATGCTACGGGGATTACCTCATCTTCCGCAAGTTTAAATGTTGTATTGAGAACTGCTTTGGGTTCAAACAATGCCGATCACGGATATATACAGTTGAATGGTGTGACCATTCAAACCAATGGAGGGCATTTTTGGGCAGGCGGTGGACCTACTGCAGCGACCTGGAACGGCTTGACTGTTGGTAATACCTCCGCCAATACCTGGTCAGATGACATTCCTGGTCTCTCCGTTATAGGTTCATCCATTACAACCAATGGGGGAAATCTTTATATGGCCGGGCTATCTTGGAATTCCTCAGACGATGATGGCGTAAATTGGGGCGTTAATATTGAAAGATCAACGATATCCACAGCGGCTGGTTCCATAGAGATTATTGGCGAAGTGAAAGGTAAATTCACCAACGGTTCTGGAACGTATTTGAATGGACAAACAGGCGCAGTATCCATTGGAACTACTTCGGGGGCTATCACCATAAATGGTTATGGATATGACGCTACCTCTAGTGGTAATAACTGGAGGCATGGCATTTTATCTCTTGGTACTGTAGCTATTAGAACTGTTTCAGGGAATATTTCCTTGCGCGGGGAAGCTAATTTCTCTTCTGCCATCAACGATAAAGAAGGAATTATCTTTGGATTAGGTACCAGTGTGTGCTCTCAAACGGGTAATATAACTTTGAGCGGATCCAATACCAGGGAATCCGATGGTCAACTTTCTAATTCCATTCGTTTCGCTGCCAGTGATATAACGAATGGCATACGTATTGGATTTGACGGAACCAATGCGTATTCTGGCAACATACTCATTGAAGGGAATTCTATCTATCAGCGACTTAACAATGCAGGAGCCGGTTCCATTGCTATACAGACTACAGGTAACCTGACCATACAACCCACAGGCAATGCCTTTACTTTTATGAGGGCTGGGGATGCAGGTACCTTAACTTTTGATGATGACTGGAATTTTGGCACTACTTTAGGCCGTTTTACTTACGGTAAATCAACTAATACCGCTAATTTGACCCTGTCAAGTCCGAGGACGACAGCTGGAGCCATGAGTATTTATGCGGGCAATATTATAGTCCAACAAAACCTGACGACCACTGGTACTAACGCCAATATCCTTTTGCAAGCTACTGGTTATATTGAGACAGGGGCAAATA
>JAFMBH010000050.1 GCA_017858735.1 Bacteroidota bacterium | reverse complement strand
ACAATGGAAAGAATCGTTTGTATTTTTAATAAATCAAATAATCTATTTATTTTTTTTGGCGATTTTGACCAGAAATGTAGTTTAAAAAGAAGGGCTCTTGGAGAATTTTTAATTATCCTTGTTATCATTATTTCCCAATCTATGGGAACCATTCTAATGGATTCAATGGGAATTGATCCATAAGTTAGGTAATAATCAATCAGTTCAAGATCATTTTCCCACAAGGTACTATTGGATATTGCTTTTATTTTTTTGTCCTTTTCTTTTACTTCAGGTAGGATACCCTCCAATGCTTCTTGTATAAAAGCCTCTATTTTCCTGCCCTTAGGTACTTTAAAAATTAGGGACGAGAACAAGACATCTAGTAAAATATATAAGTTGCTTTCCAGGATGAAAGTGTTAGATTGAATTAAATACTTATTAATTAAGCTTGTTAAAAAAATAGAGTCAATATTTTTAAGTTTCATTAGCGTATTCATAAGTAAACCTATTTCTTTTAGCGTGAATATTTCACGAAATATGGTTTGTTGAAATGAGTAGTAAGGTATTGATTCTGTGATCTTAATGATGACATCTGGTCTTTCAGTCAGGGTATTATATATAAATAGATAATAGGCTTCCTTTGTCGATTCGTTAAACCCCCGGGGCCACATTCCTGTTTCCAAATAATAGGATAGCCATTCAAGTTGAAATGCTTTTTCTTTTATATTGATTCGTTCGCTATCTATTTTTACATTATATATTAGTTGTAAATTATCTATCATTATTTCATATCGGATCATTTCGCTGGATATATTCCATATTTTTTTCTCCAGGAATAGTTCGATTATAACCGTTTCTATGTTTGAAGAAGAGATAAATTTTTTGGAGAGAACGGTCAGGGATTCATAAAATGCAACGATAGATTTTTGCGGTTGTAAATTATCTATGACACGTATGAAATCAAATGGATCTGTTTTGTCCAATAATTGAAATATTCTTTTTAGTCTCGCCTGGTTCAACGAAATAGATAGAATGGCTTTTATAAAATGGGCATTTTCTGACTTTAAAGCGTCACTAAACAGATAAATTAGCTCGTTTAGCTCTAAATAAGGTTTATTTAACCATGGTTGAATGACGCCCGTTGTGATATAATGCACAATTAGGTCAGTAAAAAATTGCTGATCTCTCCACGATGTAGGGGTTGGTAATTGATTTGAATCAGATATAAAATAAAGGATTTCTGATTGTAAATTTTCAGGTATATGTTGAATGGTTTGTTCTAATTCCTTCCATTGTAGCAGCCTTTCTTTCTGCAGTTTTTCTAAAATAAAATAGTAATAATCTTCAATCTTCCACGGCTTTTTTCCAAATTGAATTAAAAATAGCATTGAATTTTGCTTTAACCATAGATTTAATTTGTTTTTGGGTAATTTAATGATGTTGTATTGCTGAATCCATTTGTTAATCTTTTGTATTCCTTCAATAAAAACAGGATAGGTTTCTCCTGCCATTTTCATTTGTAAAAACTGGAGGGCTTCTTCGGTCAAGCCGGTTACTAAAAGAACGGGTAACAAAGGGTTAAATCTGTTTTCAATTATTTTTGAAAGAATATCATTTTCTTTTAACCATAAAATTTCCAGGAATAGCGATCCTTTGTCGATATCAGGCGATAAACTTTCATCTTCAAATAAACTTTCGCCCAATATCAGGATCAACTTCTCCAATGATTCATTTGACTTAAAAATGGGATCTACCGTATCTGAATAGGTTGGACTTTTTTCTAATATAAATGCATAAATCTGTCTTAATTCTTTAATCAATCTGCCAGGTATCAATATATCCTTGCCTAAGAGGGGATATAAGAATGTTTTTACTGGAATTTTTGCTTTTTGTGAAAGTTTTAAAATAAATTTTAAAAGCCATTTGTCAGTTTTATTCACATCAGAGGGCTTGATTAGGAATAACTGAATAGCAAAAATATAGAAAGCTTCTGACTGAATATATGAACTGAGGGTGGGGTGAACAATCCTGACTTTTTTAAGAAATTCCTCAAACAATGCCAGATTATTTTTTAACAGTCCATGTAAAATATTTCTTAGTGCATCTATATTAAAGTTGTCCAATGGCTTGGAAAGTGTGCCCAGTTGCTTCAGTCCCGGCGTTGAAAGATCTGTATTTCCCTTTAAGGATTTAACTAATTGATTTCTTAGTTTTGACGAAATGGAATCTTTAGTAATGAGCAGGCTTTTTTGGAAATCTAAGGTGTTTACTGGTATATTTTTACTTAAAACGGGCGCTATTTCGTTTATAAAGTGATGAAATTCAGGACTTGAAGTAGATTTTTCAGATAATAACTGAATAGCAAAAATATAGAAAGCTTCTGACTGAATATATGAACTGAGGGTGGGGTGAACAATCCTGACTTTTTTAAGAAATTCCTCAAACAATGCCAGATTATTTTTTAACAGTCCATGTAAAATATTTCTTAGTGCATCTATATTAAGGTTGTCCAATGGCTTGGAAAGCGTGCCTAATTGCTTCAGTCCCGGCGTTGAAAGGTCTGTATTTCCCTTTAAGGATTTAACTAATTGATTTCTCAGTTTTGACGAAATGGAATCTTTAGTAATGAGAAGGCTTTTTTGAAAATCTAAGGTATTTACCGGTATATTTTTACTTAAAACGCGCGCTATTTCGTTTATAAAGTGATGAAAATCAGGGCTTGAAGTAGATTTTTCTGATAATAACTGAATAGCAAAAATATAGAAAGCTTCTGACTGAATATATGAACTGAGGGTGGGGTGAACAATCCTGATTTTTTTAAGAAATTCCTCAAACAGCGACAGATTATTTTTTAACAGGGCAAAGAGAATTTTCTTTAGTTCTGATTTATTTGGATTTTTAACCGCATCGTTCCGCTGCTCTGCGAGCTTTATTTTAGAAAGGTTAGCGCTGGAAAATGCAGGAATATAAGGGATTAATTTTTTTAGAGGCAGGCTATAAATTTTAGCAATATTTTTTAAGACCTGCAAGGTAACTTCTTCAGATGAGTGGCTTTCAGTAAAGGTTTGAAATAAAAATTGTGTATATACAATACTTTTAATAGTTAATGGGCTTGAGGAAAATACGAAGAATTTATCTTGTACTTTTTTTAAGGGTTCAATTAGGGCATGAATAGTTACAAGAGAGATTGTGCTTCCAACAGTAAGTAATTCAAGTAGCACATTTTCAGAAAAAAGCAATGCTGTTTGCTCTTTATTTAATTGAAATTTCCTGTGAATCTTTTTAAGTAATAAAATGGTTTTTTGCTTATTCTGCCTGAGCATCTGCCTTATAAAACGGTCTCGTTCGCGTTTTGATTTATATTTACCCGATATCTGCTCAGGTTTACTTTGGTAAAACGTTTCCAGTATTTCAGCATAATCAGTGAAAGAATAAGTAGAAATATTTTGAGGCACTGACAAAGGTGCAAAGTCTTGTTTTAATAGTTTTTTAACTATTTGCTTTATGGTAGATTGACTTGTAAAATATTCAGGTAATTTTTCAATAATATCATTTATTCTATCTAGTATAGTTCTGTAATCTATACCATACTGCCTGGAAAGCATCAATAATTGCTTTCTAAAAAAGGCAGTTTGGTCAATACTGGTGGCTTTATGAGAGATTAAATAAGTTAAAATGAGTTCCTGTAACACCTTTTTGAAGGCCAGGTCTTCTTCCTCAACTATTTTTTGCTTCTGATGAATATAGGTTAATTCGGTGGCATATTGTTTGAAAAACGAGGCTGGCTTTGGGCTAAGAATACCAAAAAGCTGATAAAGAGTATCTTCCTTAAATTGATAAATAATTCTTTTTCTAGTAGATTTTTCTTGTGCCACTTCGAAAACAAAGTTTTTTGTTTTCACTGTCGCTTCACGAATGTATTTTTTCAATGATTCGTCTGGAATAAAGGGCGGATTTAATCCCCACCAGGGTATTTTGCCATAAGTTATGAAGTATTTTAATAACGTAAAATCTCTTTCCTGCAAGGAATAGGTTTTTATCTCCGATGACTTTTCCAAAGTTTTTGACGAAAATGTTTTTTTAAACCAATGCTGTAATGAATTTTTAAACTGAGAAATGAGCTGACCTCGAGATTGCATCAAAGAAATATCACCTAAATCCAGTTCGATTTTTTCTATTTGTATCGTCTGATCTTCAATTTGGTAGGTATCTAAAAGCTCTTGTAATAATAGGGGAAGTTCGACCTCCGTTATACTTGAAATAACATCAGCCACCTGTTGATAATCTTTTTCCTGAGAAATCTGAATGTCAAATGTCAGTGTTTCAATAGTATGTCCTTCCCCGCCATTTTTCATATCTTATTCGTAAGAAAGAATTAGCTGAACAATTTGAAGTGAGAGATTATCCAGGGAATTAAAATCAGGATTTAATTTTTGTTTTTCTTCCAGCCATTTTTGATAAACAGTTTCAAACAGGCTCATTTCTTCAATATCAATAAAAAAGATTTTAAAATTAAAATGGGCGGGTATTAAATGATCTACGGTTTCTTTTAACAAGTTTTTGAAATCATCATTTTGAAAACGTGCGGGCCATTTTGGAAATATTAAACTTCCGGCATTTGAAAATTCAAAGGCGAGGGGAAACATCGTAGCTGGTGAAGATTGCTGTATAATTTCAAAGGCAGATTCCAGCTCTCGCTGTCCTTCTACGATCGCCTGAAAAAACTGAATAGCTACATCCATTTCCTTTTCTGCAACAAATGTTGAATAAAATTCTTTTTGGATTTTTCCAATAACTTCATTTTTATTATTATATATAACTACTTGATATTTTGAGTTTTGTTCAATTTCTATTAGGCCATAATTTTCTTTTTTCATGCCGATAAAGGGGAAATCTTCTACTAGATTTTTAAGTTTAACCATATTATTTGAAGTGTTACCGACGATATAAATTTCACCTTTGGTATCAAATAAATGAAGCGTATATTGAACGGATTCCAGGGGTCTAAGTAAAATATGTTCTATTAAGTGGAACCCTTCACAGGCTTGATTCAGGTTAATAAATCGTGAAATGGCTTGCGTTAATTTTTCAAGACAGGTATTTTCATCCGAGGATTCAAAGATAACTGATGCTGTAAACGATTGAGGACTTTTATATATTAGATGGTAAATATAGCCGGGATATTGTCCTGTTCTAATAATTTTATAGAATGGGCTTGAGATTCCATGTAAAAAAAGATCTTGTATTACATTACTTTGATTAGAATAGAAAGATAATTTGTCTGGTTCGTAAGCTCCATCCCTTAGTCTTAATACTTCTAATTTTTCGTTATTTTCCAGTGTTAATGTACTAAGAAGCCACTCATTTTTTAATGAGTCATCTTTTTTAATATTTGCTTCTTGAAGAAGCGGTCTAACAAATGATCTGGTACCCAGATTTTTTATATTCAACAATAAGCTTAATTTATTTGCAATACCAGCGTTATTTTGCGTATCCCAGGAGGGAATTTGGTAATTAAAGCCGAGACCACGAGTATAGCCGAGAGGTAATATTTGTTTTAAAAAGCGAATTTTTGCTTGAATCATTTCCAATTCTATTTGATTTTTGGTGGTTAAACCACGTAAATTTTCAAATTTTTTCAATATATCATCTGGAAATGTTTCGCCAAAGCGGGCTAATAAATGATCTAAAATTCTGTTGCGCCGGTCAATATAAGGATCTATTTCCTGATTGATTTTGCTCAGATTTTCTTTATATAAATTGATATTTTCTTCTATTAAAACTTTTTTAAGTTGCGGTATATCATCAGGAACCTGATAGAAATAGGTTTGATTCAGTGTTGAATTTATTGAAAATAGTTTTTTTGTATTCACTAATTGAGAAAGATAATTTGCCATTATTTGCTCAAAGAAAGTTAGGTATGCTTTTAGTTGATATGCCTGTGCTCGCCGTTGTGGAGTGGCTGATGAAGGTAATGAGCTATCTTTCAGTCCATAGATATCAGGTAATTCATTTTGAATAGAAAAATAAGCTTCAATTTCTTCTGCAGTAAATCGGCCTTGTATTATTTCCTGGGTAGCTATTTTGGGTGTTTTATAGTTTTGTAAACTGTCGGCCATTTGAGCATTAAAAAATTGTTGCGTCGTAAGAGAATCCGTTTTATATTGAATATTATTTTTAAGAATAATTAAATAGTTACCTGCGTTTTCGTCTTGAATTAAATTTTTATCTAAAATCGGAAATTCATCATTTTCAAAAGTGATAAGATTTTCATGGCTACGCACCTCATTTTTCATTAAAATCAACTCTTCTACCAATTTTACCCCTGGCACTTCAGAAATTAATTCTTTCAATCTGGACAAATAAATTCCTTTTATAGAGGGTTTTAAGTCGGCATCTGAAATATATCCAAAAGGAAGGGAGGGGCCCTGGAATACAATGTTAGGGTCAACACCATCATTTAATAAATCATCTGGGTGTTGAAATTTAATTTCAGGATTTAAAAATTCATTTATTTTTGAAAAAATTTGAGCGAGTAATAATTCCCCGACGATATCGGGATCAATCTGTATTTTTCCCCGCAGGCTTATTTTCACTCCGGTCATAATGACCACTTCATTAATATCAAAACCAATTAATCGATTGGCATTAAATTCATTTTTAATTTTTGTGATTAACTCCTGTTTTTCATTTTCATTAAGTTCTTTCCCTGATTGGACTAAAATATCTATAAGACCTTGATAACCAGCGGCATCATCTTTAACGGGATCAACCCAGCAATTTTTTATTTCCGGTATTTTTCCAATGAGTAATTTTCGATAATCATTGATAATAACAGGACTTGATGGAAATAACTTAGAGGGAGGAAATAAAAGATTATCAGATTTTAAATGGTCTTTATCATTTTTAATATAGAGTAAATCAGTAATAGGAAATTGCGTTCTGTAAGCCAAATCAGTAATAGCGTAGCAAAATTGCTCAAGAAAAGTAACGCCCGGGTCGTGATAATTATAGTCTGTCCAGGTATTCCCTGAAAATTGCTGGGCAAAGGCCAGCGCTTTTTCTCTCAACCATTCATAGTCAAGGGAGTGGATGTCATAGTTAGCTTTGCTTACCGTTTGTGCTTTTTTCATAAATAGTTATTCTGCGTCGGACCAAAGTTGGGTGACATTAAAACGAATAGCGTAAGGTTCGGCATTTTGATCATTCAAACCATAGTGTCTTCTCGTTCTCACTTGTAAAGCGTAATTATTTACTTCTCCCTTCCATCTGAATTGTAATTGATTTAAAAAACCTCCATAATTTGCAGCGGTTTTTCTGATCGACCATCTTGATAAATAGCCTCCAAAGGTAGCCAGGGCTAAAGCATGGGCGATAGCATACCGACCACTTCCTTTTTTTCCACTTATCTGAGCCATAATTTCAAAGGCATGTATGCCATCAAGTTCCTCCAGTATGTTATGCCATTTAGCATCGCCGGGTACTTGTCCAATTTTGAAAGTACCTTTTCTGGCATCCATCCCAATACAACCTTTTACTTCCAGTTTTGAGGTAGGATTTGAAATACCTATCCCGATATTTCCGCCACCTTTTAATACTAATCGGGTATCGTTATCTGATTCGTGAAAGGATAAACCTTTAGAATTTCCATCATTTAAACTGATAAACCAATCCGGTTTTACCTTTTGAGAATTTTCATAAAAGGAGAGAAGTTTTTTTGAATAGCCCATAGGTGCAATTCTAAATCCATCATCAATGCTTCTTCCAATGCCGTCTTCTACAATATTTATGGAGGAGTCAATTAAGTCTGCAAAATTTGTTTCAGTAGGAACACTTCCTTTCCTAAAGAAATTTTTCAAGGTTATCCTATTTAGTATAGCCATGACAGATTAGAAATTAAGGGTAAATAAAATGGGTGTTTGATCTTCATTATTTTCTGGCATATTTCCCGGTTCCAATATGATTTCTTCCTCTACCTCGGGAATATCGGAGGCAATAACCAGTGTGTTACCTATTCGGAAATCAGATAAATCAGCAGGGACAGGCGCATGAAATGTTGGTTTATCCAGTATGTCAATATCATTTGAAAAACTAGGTATTAAGACAGACCAGGGCGTTCCACCCTTCAATAAACTATCTGTTGATTCAGTATCAGCCGCAGTATCTTTTAAAAGATATAAACCGTTGTCATTCATCTGTAATTGAATAACGGACAGTCCCGTTAAAAAGGATACATAAGGTCTTGATTCTACGAATTGAATAAGCTCAGATTTTTTAATAGATCCGCCCAGGGAGGCATCAACATTGTCGTTAAAAAACCAGGGGCAAATAAACTGAAGTAAATCTTTTTGTAATTCCCTAATATATCGACCCGTTGATTTTCCGTTGAAAATAATTTTAGCTTTAAGCCGAATATATTCATAACTAGGATTTCTTATCTCCATTTTCAAGAATGGACTTGTATGCTTTCTTAAATAATCTCTTATTTCCTCAATAAGTTCCGGACTCAACTTAGGCTCAAAAAATTGTTTTTCACCAAAAACTTTCGGAATGGCCACAATAACAATCTCGCCTTTTGATATAAAATTTTCATGTCCGTTATACCCTATACATTTAACCTGATTTAATTCATCAAATCTGTTTAGGAGCATGTGCTCTATGTCCCATCGAGTAATACATCGATTTTTATGCCTGATTCTTTCAGACACTCTGGTGTGAAAAATAGATTCTGCTTCGTGTGAGGTGCCGTTATGTGAATCTAACGGCTGAATGATGTTCATTATACCCTCCATTGGTTCAGCAAGTTCACTTATACTATATGCTGGTAAGCTGGTTGGATGGTCCGTTGAATTTTCGTCATAATGGTAGGTTGCCGAACCAGCATTGGTGTATATTTTGATAATTTCACTGTGTAAATCTGCTTTTTGCCTGGTTTTAGCTCTTATCCAATAATTATTTCCAGGAAGAATATCACTTTGCTGTGTCATCTTGGCAGGTAATTCAAAACTAATAATGCCAGTTACCATTAAATTTCTCGTACCATCGTTTAAAATTCCCTCCGCTTCAAAATCAACCCATTCTTCCCTTGATAAATATTGCCATTTTAACTCCGGGTTATGTCCGATTTCCCACTGTTCACTTCTTTTTGTATGAAATAAAAGATGTAATTCCTGAGGAAGTTTTAGATTTTCTAATCCAATAAATAAGTAACCTTCTTCTGACAGCTCAGGGATGAAATTTTTCTTTTTCGGTTTGCCCTCAGAAAAAATATTTTCAATGCCAAAGGGATGTAGATGATAAAATTTTTCAGCCTTCAAAGGATTATTTTCGAACAACCTTTTTTCATCAAACTGAAATTTACTGCTCGCTTTGTAAGTGATTTTTACAGCAGAAACTATTGGGTAAAGGGGATTATTAGGAAGAGTCTGTTGAGGTTTATCACCGGCAAGGAGTGAATTTGGCTTTGCATTTTCTGTTACTGTACTGACGAATATTTTAGGATATAGGTCAAAACCAAAGCCCATTGGGGGATTTGTCAGGGTGAATTTAAGAAACCCGGTCTGTTTATCTTTGTTAAACTTAGTTATTTCTTCATCGGCAAGCTGGTAATTTGGCTGAATTTGTAGTTTCGATAAATCAATATCATCAAAAATAGTATTTTCAGCATCACCTTGATCTGGTTCATTTTTAAAAAGGCAAAAGTCCTGTGCCTCGGATTTTATAACTGGGTTAAATTGAAAATTTGACAAGGCGGAAAGACTTACCTTAAATGATTGGGCATTAATGTCTTTGCGGTAACCTTCGTAGTGGGTACTGAAATTTCCACCATCCAGGGCCATAGGTTGATAGGATAAATCAATGGCTACATCGGTTACATCTTTTGAAAATAATTCAGCACTTCCAATAACAAAATAGGAGCCTATCCCTGGGATAGGGCCTAAAACAGGAAATGGATTTGAAGAATCAATGGCGCCTAAGTGATTGAAAAAATGTAGGTTTTTTAGTTTATCAACCTCAACATTTAATTCAATTTCACTAATTCGCATTTTTTCCAAATAAGAATAAGGGTGTGTCGTTAAACCTCCACTCATTAAAATGCGAAGTACGGGATGTTCTGTGTGGTAATTTCCTCCATGAACCGCCGTATTATAAGGCATAATAGCTGGAACGGATTCATTGAGTTCAAAAGTAAGCGTAATAGGGTCTTTCGTCCAATCAACGGGGGGGATTATCTGATAGGTATTCGGTGAAATCCAATCATTTTCACCTGTCAACGCGATGGAAAAAGCGTAGGCAAAAACTTCGTGAAAAACTTCCTCGGGCTTGATAGTCCTTTTGTTTGCTATGTCAAGAAGTAAAAAAGTGAGATGATCTATTGATTCGGCAGAAAAATAAAGATATAATGTAACGGAACGAAGGCCGCCACAAAGTTTTAAAGTTGGAGATGACAATGCAAAGCCCACTTGCACTGAAGACATGGTCTTTTCTTCCTCTGTTAAAAAAAGCTGTTCTGATCCAAGAGAGGCAGTAGGTTCCATCGAGGATAAATCTGAAATTTCTTTACCATAGATACCTGAAACTAGCCTGAATTGAGAGTAAACATCGATCAACGGATTTCGACTTACGTAAAGGGTTATAAGTTTTGAGATACTGGCTTGCGTTAATTGGATAGTTTGATCCATTTTATACTTTTCGGCAAAGCCTAATTCATTCTGGCCGGCATGCAAAATGGTATTTTGCTCTAAAAAAACATCATTATATTCAGGATTCAGCAGGGCATAAACAAACAAGGTATCTGGTCGGCCTTTTTTAGGTTGTTGGCCTAGTATTTTTGAGTAAAAAAAGTCTAAATGTTTGTACGTTAAATTATTTAAATCTTCCTTTAAAACGGCATAAAGTTCCAGGAAAGTAAAAAGTAATCCATTGTGAGGTGGGTGATCATCATTTTCGAAATAAGATTTATTGAACAAACCTGGAGCTTTAAATTGCAAGCCTCTCAAAAGGGAAATAATGGGAGGGTAAAGCAAAATAACCTCTTTAATAGCATGACTAATCTG
This sequence comes from Bacteroidota bacterium, assembly GCA_017858735.1. GTDB lineage: Bacteria > Bacteroidota > Bacteroidia > Chitinophagales > Saprospiraceae > BJGN01. Next base: position 13,142 of record JAFMBH010000050.1, on the reverse strand, counting down.
TTCTAATTCATTATTTCCATTATGATAAATGGATATAGGTTCCGTTTCCTCAATTTTCCATATCGATAAAAAGGAGGAATAATCATTCTGCATGGTAATGGGCAAATCGCTGGACATTTTAGCCATATCATAAGCAATAAGCTTTGAAAGCAGCGTAGTACCTTCTGCCGTTATCGCAGTATAAAGTTCATTTTCTATGGCTGTCGATTGAATGCCTTTATTCGTCTCGGAGGCTCTTTTGTACCAGGTGTTTAGTTGTTTTAAAAGGTTAAGACAAAAAATAAAAAAGCGTTCGTATTGACTAATTTTTGAAAGAAGTTCATCGTAGCCGTCGAAAGAATTTAAAATATTAACTTTTTCTTTTTCAATAGCATCAACGGGAAAGCCAGCAATTTCAGCAAGTAAAAAGGAATCATCACCTTCGAAAAATGGCTGCCAGGTTCCCGTTTCATTCCCTTCCACTGAATAGAATTTCAGGAGATGGGATTGTTGGTGTATAAACCTGAGAAAATCACCGGTAGTGCGCTCATCAGTCAAAAAATACTGACTATGAAGAGCTTTATTTAAGCGATTTTTTCGCGACGAACCCTGGTAGGAGGATAATGTATTCAAAGCAGCTATGATTTTTAGGTGATCTTGGTTCCTTCAGCAAAATAATATGGATACACTATGTTATTTCTAACATTAGTGCTTTCAATTTCATAATCAATGGAAATATGCAAAATACCTTCCATTATTTTGTCCTTGTTTGCTGAGATACTGTGTATAAAAAGACGAGGTTCATTGATGCGAAGAGCAATGGCCAGATCTTTTAGAATCCAATCAATATTTTTCTCTGTTGACATTTCGAAAACATGTTGAAATAGCGGATTACCATATTCTGGTCTCATATCGCGTTCCCCTAGTCGGGTACCCAGAAAAATATCGATACTTTGTTTAATATCCTCTTCATCACTAACCATACGAATGCCTTTTGATTCAGTATGAAAGGTAGGAGGAAAACTCCATCCGGTGCCAAGAAATGATTTTTCTACAGACATAATTATCCTCCTATGATTACTGTTGGACAACCCAACACTATACTTCCTCCATGAGCACAAGTATCACCCATGCGTGCCGCTGGTTTACCGCCTATAAGTACGGTAGCTGAACCTTTCATGATAGAATCTGGCGGACCCACACAGACCGCTGAATCTCCCATAATGGCAGCGGGTAAAAAGGCAATAAGCACAGTAGGCGAACCAGGACCAATGATTGGGCCTCCAACATGAGGAACAGGGCCGGTAGTCATTGGGCACACGTGAAGATCGGTTATTCTGGCGGCAAATGGCATAACTTGTTTATTTAGTTTATCATGACAACACCTCCCTTGACAACGGTTTGACCCGAGGCCACAAGTTCTGCCTGAGCAGTACCTGTAATGGAAGCTTTAATTTGAGCCTCAGCGGCCACATTTAATCCTTTTAGACCGACATCGCCCCCGGAGCAAGCAATATCTACACCTGTCGTACCAGAAATAGCTACTTTTTGCCCACTTTTAATGGTGATATTAAAATCACTGGTAATTTCAATGCCTGAAGTCGAGGTTTTTATTTTATTCCCATTCAAATCTTCCAGAGTAATACCTTTGTCCTTGTCAGAAATAATAAGGGTATTTCCTCCTGGAGTCAATAAGGTGATAATTTTGTCTGTATCGTCAAATTCCAGTTTCAAAAGAGATTTCGAAATAATCGACTTTTTAGGATTAGCAGCACTGATTGTTTCAGGTGGGGCATTGGTACTATTATATAAACTGCCTAAAACAACAGGGAATCGGGGATCCTCATTTAAAAATCCAATGACTACCGAGGAACCAACTTCGGGAATGAAAAAGCTTCCTGCGCTGGCGGTGGCATAAAGATGACTCAATCGAGCCCAAATACCTTGCCCAGTCTGTTTTAAAGTAGGGATGAGCACTTGAATTTTATATTCACCTGCAGGATCCGCGTCAATTTTTGTAACTTTTCCAATATGTAATCCTTTGACGGGATTATAAATTGGTATTTGATTTGGGATTTTTTCACCATGTAAAAGATTTGGTTGTAAACCAAATTGTATCTTGGTAAAATATACCCCGTCTGCCATGCTATGTTCAATGCCAGTAACTAAAGTTTCACCATCAAAATGGCTTCCAAAGCCTTCTAATGTGATAATATCGCCTAAGGAAATACTATTTAAGCCTCTGAAGGTAACGCTTCCTCTAATTCGTTGTATCCTGGATAAGACGAGTAGGGCATCGGCATATACTTTTAATTCAGCGGATAACATGGGGGTATTGTAGTATAATTCTAGCGTGTTTGGGCTGGCAACAGCGCCCAATACTTTTCCTGTTAAATCACCCTGTACGGGAAATCCGCTGGGTTCTGACCCCGTTTGTGTTACCGCTGCGTTACTATATGGATTATAAGTAGCGGATGAAACCCCCTGTAATTGGGTTGACGCATCTATTTCTCCCTCAAAAGCTGAAATGTTGTCACCATAAATTAAGGTGGTTTTGGAAAACGAAAATGATGCTGGAACAGGCTCATCAACGGTTATCTTATTTTGGCTGTTTAAAATAATATAACCATTTGCTTTGGCACGCATTAATAAGAAATCCCAATCTGTTATCTCATGTTGAATAAGAAATGGATGGGTGTAGGTGGTGCTGGTTATCGTTTTTGTAACGCCTGTTGCCGCTATGAGCGTGGTAAAAATAGCGCTGTCTGTCTTATTTTCATAAATCTCCGATTTCTTCTGATAAGTCATTTGAATGGCTTTATCAGCACATTCTAATACTACAAGATTTTTGTAATAAGCATTTTGATACCCGGACTTAACAGAAATATTGTGTTTTACAATGATGCCACTAAAAACGACTTCATTTAACTGGTCAAAGCCCAGGCTAATTTCAACTTCTGAACCAGGTTTAAAAGCGGTTTCTTCACTTTCAGGAAATAAATTTAAAGAGGTATCTCCACCAATAATTTCAATCCTTGCACGCGCTATTTTATTTACTTCTTCACAGGTATATATTTTGTAAACCATTAAATCGTCAGGCAAAGCCGAGCCATTAAAAGTAATGGTGTATGAGGTGGGTTTGCCAGAAGAATCTAAAGGGGATATTCCAAACATAGGTATATTTTATTTTTCCAAAGGTGGAAATAATAATCTTTCTCCAAGTTTCAGTCTTCTAAAAGAAGGTAGACCATTTATTTCCGCAATTTTCATGTAGTATTTTTTGTCGCTGTAAAATTCTTTACAAAGAGCAGGAAGGGTGTCACCAGACTTTATGGTGGGTATTCTCGTAATATCTGGACTTTGATATTTAGATTCTTCGACATCTCTATTGATAAATTCGTCTATGGTGATAGAAATTTCAGCCCTAACAGCACTGCCCGTCGAGTTAAAATAGGTGTATTCAATACCTAAATCGGTAACAACCCCTTTCAAAGAAATATCTCCCCAAACCAAGTGAACAAATGGGGGAGCATGGGTTGCGCGCAAAGGATAGATTGTAACACCTTTCAATTTTTCAATGGAATCATCTAATCCCATAAAATAACTAATTTCAGAAGGCAGCATCCAGTACCAATCTCCGTCGGGCACACTGGGAATAACACCTGTTAAATCAAGCGTGAATTTAAAGGAGACCGTTTCCTTAAAATAGGTTGGAGATTTTTGGGGAATGGCGCCGCCGTTAGCACTTGCTGGTTCGTCGTCCGCTTCATTTTTTCCATAACTACAAGAAACGCTGCTAGGATTAATTTGTAGTTGATAGGAATCGATACTCCAAAAATATCCCCAGGCGATATCCTCATAAGTTTCGAAGGCAGTAATAGAAAGATTAAAAAATGAAAGCATTATAGATTGGTTTTAGCCTTAATTTGTTCCAAAACTCTTGAAACTACCTCATTAATAAGATCTTCTTTCTCATAAAAGCCCAAAGTATCTTTTGATTTTTTACCCTGGCTTTTTTTGATGCCTTGCTTGGGAGTTGTGCCGGCATCAGTATCTTTCACATTGGCTTTGACCACTAATTGTCTAATTTCTACAGGCATAATTCAATATATTCTGGTGTAATAGGAATAACTAAATTCAATAGATTCAAAAGCGTATTTTGAATCCTGCGCGTCAAAGTCACTTATCTTCCATTTTGTCGGATAAGCATTATAAAAAGCCCAAGCCATTGCAGGAGCAGAAGTTGTCGGTTCAATCAAATATACTATAATAGTTGCGGTTTGAATACCACCCATTAACATAGACATGCAAGTGGTGCACCAAAGCGTTAAAGGAGAAAAACCTGCTACAATACCGCGCTCAAGTACAAGCGGACTATAACTTATATCTGTCGGCAAATGGTAAGTAGTCATATTTCCTGCACCTGCCTGAACCGCACTCGTATTTCTGCTGGTTGAAATGCCAGAAACCTTACTAAAATAATTATCGCCTATTAATGGCACGGGAACACCAAAAGCCGTAGTAACAATGTTAACTGAAAAGTTATACCCTGGAAGAGGCTGTAATCTTGGATTCGGGACGCCCGCCATTTAATGTATTTTTCAGGTATTAAACAAAAATATATTAAAAAGAAAAATCCCAGGGAAGGTAACCTCCTCCAGGATTTTTCTAATATACTTTATCCCACTTCGCAGGGAATGTTATTAAGCGGCTTCAATGGTAATTCCTTCACAAGCAAATACAATAGATTCAATCGCTGCATCACTTGTTTGAGAATTCATGTCAGTAGGTGTTATTTTCTTTGGAAAGGCACCCGTTACAGTCCACGTCATTTTTGGAGAAGCATCTTCATCCAATAATTTGATGACTAAGGTAAGTCTCTCGTAAGTGTTTAACTGAATTTTTATCAACCAGTCATAGAAAGAATTATCCGTGGTAAATACACCTTTCTTGAGGGTAATATCACCATATTTCATTAGACCCGGCATTTTGATCGTTGAATGAACTGGGCTATTTCCGTGACGATATTCTACGACGTCGGTTTCAATATCTAAACCTGAAACTTCTTGAAAGGGAAGATCTGTTTGATCACCTATGTCAACAGAAAAATAAAATTTTGGTAGTGGCCAATTTTGGTCTTGATCGCCACCAGTGCCTGGCGTTGGAGCTGCCATATACTTAGGTATTTATTGTTAGTTAATTAGGATTATGATTTTTGTTGTTGTTGCTGGAACGTAATAACGATGAATTCTGCAGGACGAACAATTGCAACTTTTACGGTAAGTTTTAACATACCGTCTAAGATGTCATTTGCCGTCATCGTTGAACCTAAGCCAATTTCAACAGAAAATGCATCGGTTGGCGTACTTCCCGCTAGAAGACCTCCCTGCCATTGGTTGTTAAGGAAATTCTCTATAGTTGCCTTGATAGAAATCCAGGTGGTAGCTGTATTAGGTTCGAAAACGTATCTTTCAGAGGCAATTTTAATGCTTTGTTCCAAAAAGGTCATCGTCCTTCTTACAGATATATATCTCCAATCCTGACTATTTCCATCTAAGGTACGTGCTCCCCAAACAATAGTGCCTTTCCCCGTAAACGACCTGATAGCATTAACGGCTTTGCCGTTCAATGGTAGATTTAACTCTTCCTGTGCCTCATTAGTGATATTAATTACAGGTGATATTACGTTACCAACACTTACATTAGCAGGTGATTTTGCAATATTTATGGAATTATCTACCATGGCATATACGCCAGCCATTGCAGCACTTGGAGGCAAAATATTGAGAATATCGCGCATGTCAGCTAAAATACTTTTAAAAGTAGGGCTTATCACTTTTAAGGTATCACTAAGCAATAAAATATCAACAGGCGTTGAAGCAGTGGCAATTTTTGCGATTTCTAATTTTATCAATTCTGCCCGGGCATCTCTTACTAATCCAGCAGCAACGCCATCAACAACCTCTTTAGTTAATATTTCAATAAGTCCATCTTTGTTGCTGATATTTGTAAAATCAACATCGCCAGCCTGAACAACTGTGGTTTGTAAAAATGGGTAATAAGCCGCACCCCACTGAAGGAAATTTGCGCCTACTCCTTCTCGGAACTTATTTATAATATCCTCATCGTCGAACGTTCTTTCTTTGTCACCATTGAAAATATCTAAAATGGCAAACCTGCTCTTCATGGTGTAACCACAATGTAATAACATAGCCTGTTGCAGGGATGCGCAATCTGCTTCTTCAAGTAAAATAGCCTCGGGTATTACCAGTAAGGTAGGTTCCATATATTTCAAAAGGGTAACCAGACCTTTACCGTTCGCAGGATCGTTAAAATCAATAGCTTTGATTCCGTTTCCGTAGTTGCCTATGGATACAACGTAACAATCACCGCCTCCATTTGAATAAAAATGACGCAATGCGCTATGCAGAAGATACCTGGATGCCTGGTCAACCGTAAGGGTGTAACCTGTATTGTCATTTGGCTCAATACTGAATTTTGTTTTTGGTGCACCACCAAACATTTCTTCATATTCAGCCAACGAGGTGATTCTGGTTGGTACGTTGGTAAGTGGTTTGTTGCCTCTTGACGCACGTGAAGTGTAACCAATAAACGCTGGTACTGCGGTTGATACTGGAACCACAGACGAAGAAAAAGCACTCTTTTCTTCAATATAGACCCCAGGCGTTGCTAATACTTTTGCCATGCCGTTTTAATTAATTGATGGTGTTTTTAAAGATAATTTGCCTAAAGCTAATATTTATTTTTTTAAAAATAAAGTATTGATGATATTTTTTTAAATAAAAATAAATTCCTGAACGAAATACTTGTCCTCCTTTTTGTCGTAATGTACCGAGGTGGGGTCAGGACATGGCAAGCTTTTAATTAATTGATTTTCAGTATTTTTACTTTTGTTTAAATAGAGTCCAAGTATTTTCGTCGGTCTCTCCTTTAGAGGTAAACTATTTTCAGAGATAAATAATAATCCATCTTTTCCATTAGGTAATTTTACCATGCCTTTTGAATTAAATGAAATACTATCATTTTGGTTTTTTTCATAAATACATAGATAATCAGCCTCTTCCATGTATTTGCTTGGGCCATAAATAAAATATTTCCAATAAACGTTTCTTTCTTTAAACTGTATGGTATATCTTATAGGTAAAAGGTCATTTCTTTGTGCTGAATCGAGTCCAAAAAGTTCATTTTCTTTATTAATACTTAAACTTACTTTTCCTATTATTCCCGCATCATCTGACTCGTGGCAAATCTCAATAGGCACTGCTTCAGTAGTATGTAACAATTCCCTGCCTGGAATATGCTCAAATTCAATCTGCTGATTTGAAATAAATGGAAGGTCAGTGAAATTTAAAAATTGAGGATTTTTATTTTTCAAGTAAAAAGTTAAGTTCAATGCTCCACCATAACAAAAATGATTGAAGTCTTTGTTTGCATCTATTATTAAGATAATTTTATTTGTTTCTTGCTTTGAAACTACACTATATTCTTTTAATACCTGTGAGGTTTCCTTACTCATCTCAAAGGAAAAATCTCCACATTTGTTATGGCTGTAATATCCATGAAATATAGAAATAGATAAAAGTTCCTGAAATTGAACGGTGTAATTAATTTGCATTCGGGGTTCTGACTTTTATTTTGGTGTAAATAATAAAGGTATAATTTCCTCATTCATCGCATATTGATTGAAATTTAACATTCTAAACTTATATACAATGGAGGGTAAATATTTCCCGCCAAGCATACTCCATATATTACTTAGAACAGGAAATTCCAGGTTTATTATTTCAACCGTTATTTTCTCCACTTCAGCAGGTAGAGAGGGGGTATTTTGCGGATTAAAAGTATGCTGTCCTTGAAAAAAATAGATCACCGCAGAGAGAAATCTTAATCCTTCCCTATAGTTGTTTTCTGGAAAGTTAGCAGCGAATAATACGTAAAGATTGATATAAATAGATGGGTTGGATCCACTAAATTGGTTATACCCCGTATTTCTAATGAGTTTTTCTTCCTCGACATTGATAAGTGTAATCGTTATTTTGTTTTCTGAATCTATCGTCGATGCACCAGAACTATTACCAATGGAGGTAACTATGACGCGGTCATCCACTTCGCCAAAGGAACTTTTTAAATATTCATTCAATTGGTTCCCAATAATAGGAAGAACATTTTGTATCATGCTTATGGGTTTCCTGAAGTGGCATCATGTACACCAACTAATTTTAATAATGCTTTAACGACAATTCTAACAATGTAAACACAAATAAACATCACCAGCCATCCAATCATAAATAGCTGAATGGTAAACACCTTTTCGACCTCGTTTAAACCTGGGTTCGCGCTGGTTAATTTTAGCATTCCCAGGAAAACAAATGAAAGGGGAACAGCAAGTACCGACGCTATAATGAACCACATGAGTTCTTTTAAAATTGTTTTTTTCATACTTATGGTCAGGGTCTTTTTATATTGATGTTAACTTGTAATTTTTGAATAAAGTAGAATACAAATGCACCAAAAAGAAAAGCTATCAAAAGGGCAATTCTTTGATCGGTAAACCAGTTCATCACGCTGAGTAAGGGTACTATGAGTAGCGTCATGATAAGCATAAAAAGATATCGGAAGAATTGTTGACCTAATATGCCTGTTCTTACGCGCCAGTCGGCAAAGGCTATGACCCATCCAATCACTACGGCAAGGGCAAAAAGTAAGTAAGTTAACGTTAGGATATCTCGGTATCTCATCATAAAACTACCCATCGACACGGGGAAACCATCTGCCTCATTTATTGGATTGACCACACCTATTGTATCTGTAGTAAATTGGTTGTCAAGTAATTGCCATAAATCTGTATATCCATTGTCGTAGCCCAACGCCCAAATTCCTACTCCTTTTAGTCCATAGCTCAAGGCTAAATTATATTTTTTCTCTAAGGAGGCAGCATTGTCGAACCAACATTCCACCGATGTGCTGTCACCAAACTCCAGGAAAAAATAATTAGTCATACTAACAAAATCGTATTGGGGCGTATAATTTGCTCCGTAAAGATTCATTACTTCCCTATAGGGGATGTCCTTGTCATAATAGGTGTCATATACCCCTTTACTATTTATTTTACCTTTCCATTGAGCGCCGTAATAGGGTAGGGCTAACACAGTTTTACCCATATTCAGCTGATTTTTAGCATAATACTCTAAGGTGCTTTGTAAACTTATCCCATTTCTATTGGTCGTTCTTAAAGGTGCTACAGCGCCAGTAATTCCTTTTCCTTTATGATAATCATACCCCATTATAACCATTAAATCTACCAATTCACCTAAGTTCACATGGTCAAATGCTTCCCGTGTACTATATGAAGGTAGGGTTATGGATAGAAAAACCTTGCCTGAAGGCATTTTATTTGAAAGATTTGACCTTAATAGCCTTACAAAATCCACTAAAGATTCTTTGTGTTTTTCAGGAACATTCTCAAAGTTTAAATCGACACCATCAGCATTCCTTGATAGAATTAAACTGGCAATACTATCGGAAAAGGTATTCCAAGCCGCCGGGTTCGATAAAAACCGGTCATTTTCGGATACACCATGACTCGCCATACTAAGTAATACCCGGGTTCCATGAGCCTTCGCAGAATCAATCATGGAGGTTGTTCTCCATTCCTGCATTTGCGCAGGATTAGTGTAAGAACCTGTCTCGGGATCAACGATATAAGCAAAATAGGCAACGGTACTCAATAACGAAAAATCATACGATTCCCAAGCCGAACCCATCCAATGAGGATGCCAGCCAAATACCTCATATTTTTTACTTAACTTCCTGTTAGTCGGGCTTTTAATAAAATAAATTTGCTGTACCGAATCCCAGTAAAAATTATTTGCTTTTAATTTATTGGGATTATCAGGATTTAAAAAATCGTATAAATAGGCATATCTGTTGAGCATATTTTGCTGTTCGGTAGAGGCCAGACTTTCTTTCATTTTTTTTTGATCCTCAGAGGAAATTTCTTCGTTCTCCATACCCAGCGCCTTCTGAATTTTTGACGCATCTTTATAAACATAACGCAAGGTAGATTCGGTCTGTCTGGTGCTTCTTTTTGCTTTAAAATAGGCATCTTTTGCCTCACAAGAATAAAACAGAAGACTTATAACCATAAAATAAAGGACAAATCTAAAGAGTAGGATTTGCTTGATCATTCCGTATATATTTTAAAATATCGAACCAATTCCGGTATTTTGTTTACAACTTGTTCTGTAAATGGCTTTCCCTCCAGATAAATACTTTTAAAAAAAATGGATTGTTCTACTATTCCACTGGTATTGAGGCATGCCAAATATAATAATTTTTTATCGTATTTGGAGGTGGGCTCTATAATCGTACCATAATTTGGACCATTATTTGGTGCAAAGGTTAAGATAGAGGGTGTATATTTTTCGTTTCGGGTCAATTTTAACGCATTAGATTCATTTACAAAGGCACAGGTTAGGCTTTTAGGTTCAGAATTAGGTAGAAAATGAATTTTTCCTGAAGCATAATCTGTCAGGGCATCTTTTTCAGCTATCAAAGACTTAAACTCATTGATATTTTTTTGCTGATAACCAATCCAATAAGCCCAACCTTTTCCATTTTTAGCCTCAGTGAAGGGTATCGGAAACATAAAATAAGGTGTTTTTGTGAGATCTAAGGTGGCTCCAACACTGAATGATTGTTCTGATAAAGGTAGGTATTGCAATTCTTCTCTGGTGACCATTACGGTATCTAGGGTAAACAGGGTATCGACAGCCTCCTTAATTATTATTTTCTTTTCCCTTTTTAAATTTCTCACAAACACTTTTGCTTTGAGTGGGAAATAATTTCTATTATTCAGTTTAATGGTTATTTCCCCCGTTTCCATGGCAGGTATTTTTACGTAAACTTTTTCTTTTTTTGTCAACTTTAATCTTGAATATACGGGTATTTTTCCAAAAGATACCTCAACGGAACTTAATTTAAAAAGGGACGAATGTTTAATATATAATTGTAGCGTATCTCCTTTATTAACGGGATAGGTATATTCCAGTTTATCTTTTTTTGGTATTAATACTTGAACAGTAGCATAGGTAATGGAATCTTTTTTAGGATTTTTAACCATAGACTTAATTTCATCGAGCCTGTAATTTAAAGTTAAAGTATCCCCTGAGGATAATTTTTTCTGCAGGCTATCCATAAATATTTTCTTTGGAAGAGATTTTTCAATGACTATGGAAGAAACAGCTTTTTCCACCTTATCGGCAAGTTTATCCTGTAGATCGGTTGGATTTATTTGAGCAGTGACCTTTGAGAACCATAATAAAGGGCAAATAACAAATAGAAATGGAGATAATTTAGAAGTCAATGTGATCATATTGCTTGCCTTATTATTTTTTATTTAAAAGTTGCTTAACCAATTTTTCTTGAAGTTGAGCTAACTGAATGGCGGCTTCTTCTTTTTTCAACTTTTCAGCCGTCGGTTTTTCTTGTTCTTTTTTGTAGGAAGCATTGACTTCTTTAGCTCGTTTCAAGGAAGCATCAGTAGGTGATTTTGATTCTTGAATCTGCCCAAAATAAGCCATTTTATAGGGATATTCTTTTCCTTGAAGCAAATGATCATAAGGGCCAATGGGTGCAAATAATTTAGATAAAATAGGGGCAGTTTCCAAAAAAATAAAGAGCAGTAAAATAGCAAAAGAAGTATTTCCGGACAGGGCAGACAAAGCTTCCAATCGGGCTAATAATCCTCTTGAAAAATGCCGGTTTAGCTCCTGTTTTTCTTTTTCTCTATCGACATTAAGTTTCGCTTTTTCTTCAGATAATAAAGATAATCTGGTATTTATTTTAGATTCAATGATCCGGTGTTCATTTGTATAGGATTCATATTTCTTTTGTTTTCTTAAACATTCACTGCCTCTGCCTGAATTACCTGTGCCACAGGTACCATCGCATTCACATTTATATTGAGCATAATAGCTTTCTTTTAATTGGAAACTTTTATTTAATTCAGTCTGATATTTATTTTCATTACCTTCAATTTGATTTATTTTCATTGCATATTGCTCATCAATAAGAAGGGCTTTTTCTCTTTTTATTTCCAATAATTTAAAATCAATTTCAGATTGGAATAATTTTAATTCAAGTGGTTTTGAAATGACTAAGGCAATAAAAATAGCCATTAATATTCTTGGTAAAGCTTGTAAAAATTCAGTTATAGGCTTTCCTTTTTTGCGGAAACTAGACACTAAAAAACGGTCCAAATTAAAGATCAGTGCGGCCCATATTAAGGATAAAAAGATAGAGGAGAAAACCTGTTCAAAAATAAGATAAAATGCAAAATAGGCTGATAGTCCGGCCATTAACGTAGTGAAATATACACTGGCTCCAATACCAGCATATTTTATTTTTTCCGATTCAGGACATTCTGCCATAATGTCCTTACTGACGCCCGCAGCAAAATGAAATATTCTGGACATTTGAAAAATTTCAATAAACTAAATAGAATAAAGATATCAATTATTGGTTAAAAAATTGTGTTCTCCTTTTAAAGAAACTGAAAATAGAACGCGCAGCTTTTTCTGTTTTAGGTGTTTCTTCCTTTTTACCTCCGTCTAAAATATAAAAATGAAGATCTATATTTTTAATATCAAATACTGTTTTCCATTTAAAATGTAACGTCGAATTTTCGTTACATTGCATATCTCTAAAGCCATTCGATGGAATTTCTCCCCAGTTATCTTCCATTAAAATACCTATCTGTTCAGCCTCCCATTCTAGCCGAAGGGTACAAGCAGGAGGAATGGCATAGTGAAATGGAAAATCGAGATGGGTGCTCAAGGGAATAAATTCCTGTGAAGGGTCTGTGGCTACAAACACAGAAAAGGTTATTCCTAAAGAGGTTAAAGCCTTGACAAAAATTCTTTTTTCTGTTACTATATTGTCATTTTTGGCTTGAATGCTAAACAAACAATCGCTATTTATCTGTATTTCCATGCTCCCTTTAAGGGGTAGCTCTATTTTTTGTGGATATAAAATGACCGTTTGAGCTTGTTCTGTTTCCCAAAAAATATGAACTTTTTCTCCCTTTTTAACCCACTCGTGGGAGGCATAACCTATTATTTCCGGACTACCGCTTTGATGAA
>JAFMBH010000049.1 GCA_017858735.1 Bacteroidota bacterium | reverse complement strand
ATACCTGACAAGGTATCGGTTCGCATAAACTGCGCAATCGTTATTTTATAATTACCCTTTGCCGGGAATATAATTTGTTCCTGAAGAGCTATTTCAACTTTACAATTTGTCTTATTACATTGCCCAGCCCAGGCTCCGGTCTCCTTTGTCAACGACAAAGAAAGAAGTTGAGAGCTTAGTTTCCCGTCCGGGAAAAGGGTATGAATACGCGTGTAAACATTTTCAAAATTAAAATCGGGCGTATGATTTAGCTGTAATCGCATAGCATACAGCCTGTTAGTATCTGAAATAGAAAAATTCACTGAAAGACTATCATTGAATATCCATCCTATAGATTCTTTAACATCTACCTCCTTTTCGAGAATAACCTTTTCTTTACTACAAGAAAAGGAGATAGATATTAAAACAAGAAGAAAAAAATGGCGAATATTCATACCATCCATTATTTAAAATAATCGCGTAATTTTTCATATAACGTGCGATCAGATTTCTGAGGAGAAGGCGTAAAATTAGGCATTGACCTCATTTTTTCAAGAAGATCACGTTCCTCTTGTGTTAGCTTTTTGGGCGTCCAGACATTCACATGAATAAGTTGATCTCCTTTACCATAACCTTGAACCGTTGGAAGCCCTTTGTCCTGTAAACGAAATATTTTACCAGATTGTGTGCCGGGAGGAATTTTAATTCTAACTTTTCCGTCCAGCGTAGGCACTTCGACTTGTGTACCGATAGATGCATCAGCGAAACTCAAAAACTGTTCAAAAAGGATATTCTGACCATCCCTTTGTAAAAATTCGTGTTCTTTTTCCTCTATGTTTATAATGAGATCACCGGCTGGGCCGCCTTTTTGCCCTGCATTACCTCTGGTCCGCATACTTAACTGCATACCCGCTTCTACCCCTGCCGGAATATCTATATCGATGGTTTCTTCCCCATGGGACGTTCCTGAACCTTTACAGCCACCACAGAAGGAAGAAATTATTTTTCCGGAACCATTGCACGTTGGGCAAGTTACGGTAGTTTGCATTTGACCTAAGAAAGTATTTCTTACCTGCCGAACCACTCCATTTCCACCACAAGTATTACAAACCTTAACGGAACTGGAATCTTTAGCTCCGGAACCATTACAAGTATTACAGGAAACTTCCTTTTTAACTTTTATTTTTTTATGTACGCCATGAGCAATTTCCTCCAGGGTTAATGACACCTTGATGCGCAAGTTAGTACCTTTTTGCCCACGCTGTCTTCCAGAAGCGGCACCACCGCCTCCACCACCGAAGAATGAACCAAAGCCAGAATCACCAAAGACATCACCGAACTGGCTAAAGATATCATCCATAGTCATACCTCCACCAGAGAAACCGCCCTGACCATCCACCGCAGCATGACCATATCGATCGTACTTTGCTTTTTTATCGGGATCAGAGAGCACTTCATAAGCTTCTGCTGCCTCTTTAAACTTATCTTCTGCAGCCTTATCATCAGGATTCCTATCGGGATGATACTGGACAGCTAGTTTACGGTAAGCTTTTTTGAGTTCCGCAGCATCTGCTGATTTTGAAACGCCCAAAACCTCATAATAATCTCTTTTAGCCATAATTAATGGTTCTTCTTATTAATTTTATCAAGCCTGATATTAATTTCCAACCACGACTTTGGCGTACCGGATAATTTTATCACCTAGTTTATAACCTTTTTCTATCGTATCAACCACTTTACCTTTCAGTTCTTCGGTGGGTGCTGGAATTTCAGTCAGCGCCTCATGAAACTCCGGATCAAACGGCTGATGGTGAGTATCCATAGGCTCGAGCCCTTTATTTTTTAAAACGGCATATAGCTTATGATACACGATATTAGCCCCTTCACTAAACACTTCAGTACTCCCGGGTTCGTCAGCTAACTTTTTAGCTCTATCGAAATCATCTAAAACCGGTAAAATGGAAAGGATCGTTTCCTGCGCTGCGGTACGCATTAAGTCGAGGCGTTCTTTAACCGTTCTTTTTTTATAATTATCAAATTCAGCAAAAAGCCTTAAGTATTTATCCTTAAGCTCCTGATTTTCAATTTCTAATTTTTCAATACTCTTCGGTGCATCCTCGTTTTGAGTTTGATTATTATCGTTGTCCTCTTGTGGTACCGAACTATTGTCAGGAACTTCCTCGTTCTCAATATCAAAATTTTGACTCATACTCTTTATTTTAGTAGATTTAGAACATATCAATTATATTGCCATATTTTAATTTGCGACAAATTGTCATATATTAAGTGATTCCCTTTTCAATTTGGCTCTTTTTTGGCATTTTTTTTCAAAAAAGAATCTAACATCAAAAGATCTAAATTTCTTGCCAAAACCTTTCCATCCGGACCAATCAAATAAGTGGAAGGAACCTCTTTTATTTTATACAAGGACGCAATTGGAGCGTCAAAAAAGCGTAAACTCTCCGACAAATCTAAAATATGAAAAGGCCAGTCAAGCTGATCATTCTGAATAGCCTGTAACCAGGCGCTTTCCGATTTTTCTATCCCAATACTTACCAATTGAAAGGACTTTGCCTCTTTAAACTGAGCATTTTTGTATGACTGATAGACAGCCCTAAGTTGCGGATTCGACCTTCTACAGGGACCACACCAACTACCCCAGAAGTCAATAAAAACATAATTACCTTTTAAATCATTGAGATTGAATGATTCACCAGTTAATGTTTTTGCAGAAAAATCTGGAACAAGGTCATTTTCTATAAAAGTAGGCTTAAAATAAAAATACCTTCCTATTAAAACGGAAAGGATCGCTATTACAAGGAACCAGGTAACTTTATGATTCATTTTTACTACATTTGATACGATTGAAACTTAACATAGATAATAGCTAATAAGAGGAAAAGGTTGTTTAAATGTGCTATATTCGAACCTTAAATAAAGCTAAAACCGAATGCTATGAAAGCCATAATTCCTGTTGCAGGCGCTGGCACTCGATTACGACCGCTAACCTATACCCAGCCAAAGCCGCTTATTCCGGTGGCTGGAAAACCTATCCTTTCTTTTATTATTGATCCTCTTATTGAACAGGGCGTAACCGAATATCTGATTATTCTGGGTTATCTGGGCGACAAGATAGAGGCTTTTGTGGAGGAAAAATACCCTCATCTTTCTGTATCTTATAT
This sequence comes from Bacteroidota bacterium, assembly GCA_017858735.1. Classification (GTDB taxonomy): domain Bacteria; phylum Bacteroidota; class Bacteroidia; order Chitinophagales; family Saprospiraceae; genus BJGN01. The sequence goes on along the minus strand of JAFMBH010000049.1, from coordinate 21,192 downwards.
TTATCAGGAAGAGCGACTTGGCTCAGCTCATGCTTTGTGGATTGGAAGACACTTTTTTAATGATGCCGATGAAGTAATTATCGCCTTTGGTGATGCTATCATCGATGTTGATTTTTCCATCTTCATGAAATCTCCTCATAGTTGTATTGCTATAAAAAGGGTCCCTGATCCCAGAGAATTTGGCATTGTCGAATTAGACAATGATAACATGATAACCAAAGTTATTGAGAAACCATCCATTCCAAAATCTAACAAGGCTATGGTTGGTATTTATAGAATTAAAGAGGTTCCCCAACTTATTGAGGCATTAACGTATAATATTGAAAACAACCTTCATACCGATGGAGAATTTCATTTAACTGATGCTATTATGCGCATGATTTCCGCTGGCATCTCGTTTTCGGCAATAGAAGTGGATAACTGGTTCAATTGTGGCAAAAAGGAGATTTTGCTGGAGACCAATGCTATTTTTTTAGATAGGGAAGGATATGCTTCCGTTGATTTACCGCCTTACGACAATACCATTATCATACATCCTGTAAGTATTGGTAAAAAATGTAAATTAACCCACTCTATTATTGGTCCTCACGTTACTATCGGCGATAACGTGGAAATTATCCAATCTATCATTTCACATTCCATCGTAGGAAACTACAGTAAGCTAAACGAGATTATTCTGAATAAATCAGTCGTTGGAAATGATGTAAGTTTATCTTCCGCCGGACAAAGTCTGAGTATTGGCGACAATACAGAAATTGATTTCGGTCATTAATAAAAAAATCCTCCATAATACAGTAACGTTATATGGAGGATTTTAAAAGTAAACTTCATCCAACTATTTAGGAAGAAGCCAGTGCCGAAGCACCGCCAACAATTTCAAGAATTTCTTTGGTAATTGATTCTTGTCTTGCCTTATTATAGGATATTTTGAGATCTCTTAAGAGTTCATTTGCATTATCTGTAGCCTTATCCATCGCCGTCATTCTTGCTCCGTGTTCAGAAGCATTTGTGTCGAGCACACACTTCTGGAACTGAGACTTTAAAATAGAGGGAATAAGGAAAGTAAGTAAAGAACCTTTATCTGGTTCAAAAATATAATCGGCATTACTTTTAGCACCGTCTTTAACATCTAAAGGCTGTACAGGAAGGAAAGCCTCCAGTTCGGCAAATTGGGTAGCTGCATTTTTGAACCTACCGTAAGCTATATCCACTGCATCGAATCCACCTTTTTCGAAGGTGTCCATTAGAAAAGTGGGTACTTTAGCCACTGAATCAAAAGATAGATTCTCGAAAAGGGAAACATAATCCCTAATAAAATGAGCTTTAGGATAACGTTTAACTAAATTTTCATATCCCTTTTTACCAACGCAAAGGATGGTCAAATTACCATCCTCGAGCACTTTTATATATTTATCTTCAATGGCTTGAATAGCCGCTTTCACTACATTGGTATTAAAAGCACCACAAAGGCCTCTATTGGAAGTTACCACCACGACACAAGCCTTACTTACTGGTCTTTGAACACTAAAAGTAGAAGAAAAGTCACCATCTAAGTTGGACAAAATATTTCTGAGCAGTGATGATTGCTTTTCAGCATAGGGTCTCATTTGCTGAATAGCTTGCTGCGCACGCCTAAGCTTAGCGGCAGAAACCATTTTCATCGCTTTAGTAATTTGCTGAGTACTATTTACCGAGCGAATTCTTTCCCTTACCTCTTTTAAATTGGCAGCCATAATTATTTATTTAAACAAAATTTAAAGCGAGTAAGCTTTTGATAATTCTTCGGCGAGAGCCTCAATACGTTGAGTGTCCTCTTTATCTAATTTACCAGCTTTGAAATTCTGTAAAATCTCTGGATGTCTTTTTTCCAGTGTCACCAAATAGTTATTTTCGAATTCCGATATTTTATTAACGGGAACATTACGCAACTTTCCAAAAGTACCTAAGTAGATAATAGCCACTTGTTTTTCAACAGAAAGAGGAGAATATTGAGCTTGCTTTAGCACTTCAACATTACGTTTTCCTTTTTCGAGTACAGCTTGAGTAGCTGCATCCAGATCTGATCCAAATTTAGAAAACGCCTCCAATTCACGATATTGAGCCTGGTCCAGCTTCAGGGTACCTGCCACTTTTTTCATGGACTTGATTTGAGCATTTCCACCCACACGGGATACGGAAATACCTACGTTAATGGCTGGACGAATACCGGCATTAAACAAGTTAGTTTCCAGGAAGATCTGACCATCGGTAATAGAAATTACGTTGGTAGGAATATAGGCAGAAACGTCCGATGCCTGTGTTTCTATGATGGGTAGTGCGGTAAGAGATCCGCCTCCTTTAACCATAGGCTGACCGTTTGCATCTTTTCCATTTTTCAATGATTCAGGCAAATCATTCATTGTTCTGGCGATGCCATCATTATTAATGATTTTAGCCGCTCTTTCCAACAAACGAGAGTGAAGATAGAAAACGTCACCCGGATAAGCTTCACGACCTGGAGGACGACGTAAAAGCAAGGAAACTTCACGATAAGCAACCGCTTGTTTTGACAAGTCATCATAAACAATAAGTGCCGGACGACCAGTATCACGGAAAAACTCACCGATAGAAGCACCCGCAAAAGGAGCATAGAACTGAAGAGGCGCAGGATCAGAAGCTGAAGAAGACACAATAACCGTGTAGGCCATAGCTCCGTTTTCTTCCAGTGTTCTGGCTACTTGCGCTACGGTAGAAGCCTTTTGTCCGGAAGCTACATAAATGCAATATACAGGTTCACCCCTATCGTAAAATTCTCTCTGATTTATAATCGTATCAATAGCAATGGCCGTTTTACCTGTCTGACGGTCGCCAATAATTAATTCTCTCTGCCCTCTTCCAATAGGAATCATCGCATCGATGGCTTTAATACCTGTTTGAAGAGGCTCATTTACTGGTTGACGAAAGATAACACCCGGCGCTTTTCTTTCCAGAGGCATCTCATAAAGATCTCCATTGATGGGACCCTTTCCGTCAATAGGTTGACCCAAAGTATTTACAACACGGCCAACAAAACCTTCTCCCACCTTAATGGAAGCAATTCTATTGGTTCTGTGGACCCTGGAGCCCTCACGAATACCGTCAGCTGAACCCATTAGTACCACACCGACATTGTCTTCTTCAAGATTTAGAACGATGGCCTGTGTACCTGTACTAAATTCAACCAATTCACCTGATTGAGCATTATTTAATCCATACACACGAGCAATTCCGTCTCCAACTTGAAGTACGGTACCGAACTCTGCTAACTCAGCAGTATCATTAAATCCAGAAATTTGTTGCTTCAGGATTTGGGAAATTTCTTCAGGTCTTACGTCACCCATTTTTTTATGTTTTGCTACTGATTCAAATAAATATTCACTGGCACGCTAATTATCGCGCTATAATTTTAGACTCATAAAGATTCTCTGCAAATGATTTCTTCAGCCTAAAAATTTGATTTTTAACACTGGCATCATAAACATAATCCTCCATTTCAATAATAAATCCACCGATTAAGGATTCATCAACAACCGTTTCCAACTCAATATTCTTGAAACCGACAATAGATGCGGAAGCCATTTTTATAATTTTTTCCTGATCCTCTTTAATTAGCGGTTGAGCTGAAATAACCTTAACAGTAGAAATCTCCTTTAAGGTTTTATATTGGGAAAGAAAAGAATTGACAATCAAAGGAAGATTAATTTCCCGATGTTTTGTTACTAATAATTGAAGGAATAACAAGGTTAATTTACTTAGTTTATCTTCAAAAAGAGTGGACAAAATATTCTTTTTCTTGTCATAAGAAATCACCGGACTTTTAACAAATGCAGAAAAATCTGCATTTACCCGAAGCAAATTTTTTAAAACTTTTACATCGGCTAAAGCTGATTCAACCTCGTTTCTCTCCAAAGCGAGATCAATCCAGGATTTAGCGTAACGAAAGGCAATTTTATTTGTGGTCATTTTATTTACTTAAGGGCATGCAAAGACTAATTTTCGAAACGAATTTCTTCCACTAATTTTTGTGTTAATTGTAAACTCTCTTGTTTGTCAGAAAGACGTTGATGAATTAATTTCTCAGCAATTTCTATAGACAACAATCCGATATCATTTCTAACATTCGTCAGCATTTCCATTTTTTGGTGTTCAATTTCTATCTTAGCTGCCTGAACAATTTTTTGTGCTTCCTCTTTTGCTCTTTCTCTTGCTTCGCTAATAATTGATTCCTTCGCCTCTTTAGCTTCCTTTAAAATGGCTGCCCTTTCTTCGGCTGCTTGCTTTAATAAATTTTCATTATGTGATTGTAGAGAAGAGATCTCCTCTTTTGCTTTTTTAGCTGCATCCAAAGAATTCTGGATATCTTGTTCCCTCTCCTTAAGTGCATTTTGGATAGGTTTGAAGGCAAATTTACCCATCAATCCCCAGAAAAGAAGGAATATAAGCGTCGTCCAGATTAATAAACCTGGTTCGGGGCGAATCACTGAAAAATCGGCTAAGAAAAGCATCATTTTATATTTTTTTAACTTGGTATTTACCAATTCATTTAATAAAGGGTAGAAATGCTGCCAGGTGCCAACCGCACCCGACCTGCATTTCTTTCATTTTGATTACTTAACGAAAATCGATAAGATAATCGCGATAAGGGCAGCACCCTCAATAAGAGCGGCCATAAGGATCATGTTAGAACGGATATCTCCAACTACCTCAGGTTGACGAGCAATGGCTTCCATTGCTTTTGAACCGATGTTTCCAATTCCAATTCCGGCACCTATTACGGCTAATCCTGCACCAATTGCGGCTAATGTTCCAGTCATGATGACAATTTTAATTATAAATTATTAATGATGTTCGTGATGTTCTTCAATGGCAGCACCTATATAAGATGCAGTCAGGATACAAAATACAAATGCTTGCACAAAAGCTACTAAAAGTTCAATAGCCATCATGAATAAGGTAAGTGGCACAGCCATTACTCCTCCTAAGATGGAACCACCCAGATTTTCTCCCGCTTGTCCAAAAATAAATATCAAACTGACAAATATAATGATTACAATGTGACCAGCCGTTATGTTGGCAAAAAGACGCAACATAAGGGTCATCGGTTTAATAAATAAACCTAATAATTCTACCGGCGTCAATATAAATTTGATTGGCAATGGAACGCCTGGCATATTGAAAACGTGTTGCCAGTAATGTTTGTTCCCACTGAAATTGGTTATTAAGGCTGCTATGACTGCCAATACTAATGTGACAGATAAATTTCCTGTTACATTACCACTTCCCGGAAAAAAAGGCAATTGACCTATAAGATTCAATCCCAGTATAAAAAAGAAAATAGACATTAAATACGGAAGATATTTTTCGTATTTGCTTCCTAAAAAAGGGATGGCTACCTCATTTCTGATAAACTCAAATAATGGCTCAATAACGGCTTGTACCCCTTTTGGTGCCTGACCCTTTCTGGTGATGTAACTTACCGCTGCTTTCCTGAAAAGGAAAAACAAAATAAGGAAAGCCAATATCATTGTGAAAACATTTTTTGTTATACCGAAATCATAGAAAGAGGTGACCCCACCACCCATGATTCCTCCATCGTAAGATGTTTTCTTATCTAAATCGTAACATTTTTCTTCATAAACTACCTGATACGACATTTTTCCGTCGGCAGCCTCCTTTTCAGTATAACAGGATACCTCAACCTCACCATCCATTGGAAAACCTTCCTGCTTTACCCTCATAACAGATCCATGAACCATTACATATCCGTCAATGGCCTTTGTTCCTGAACCATGATGGTGCATATCAAAGGCATTGGACATTAAAAAAGTGAATCCTTTTCCTGGAGAGTACAATAAGCAAGGAAGTGGAAGATAATAATCGCCAAATAAATGAAAAGCATTCGCATCGGCAATATGGTGAAATGCAGAAGCACCCGGGTCATATTTCTCCTCATGATGACATGAACATTCATCGTGATTATGCGTTGCATTCTCTGATTCCCCTGTATGAGTTTCTGCGCCTTCAACAATAAATGTATTCGCCATTATAACGAACAAACAGATGAATGGAACCACGAATTTTTTCATTCTAATTATTCTTTTATAGCGCTTTTTTAAAATCGCCACAAATTTAGACATTTAAATGATTTAAAAAAAATAAGTAGTAATTTATTTTCTTTTTACTTTACTTTTGAGTGACCTTAAATCTCCATAATGGCTAAATATGACATTCTAATTATTGGTTCCGGCATTGGCGGACTAACCACAGCAATCAAAATCGCAGAAGATAATCCAGAATTATCTGTTTGTGTTCTTACTAAAACAGATGAAGGTGAGAGTAATACGCGTTATGCACAGGGCGGTGTTGCCGCAGTTTGGAACCCGGAAGTTGATTCTACAAACAAACATAAGGAAGACACGCTCGATGCCGGCGACGGGCTTTGTAATGAAAAAATTGTTGATATCGTTGTCAATGAGGGACCTCTTCGGGTGCAGGAAATTATCGGGTGGGGTGCTCGCTTCGACAAGAAGGCTACGGATGGTACGTTTGATCTTGGCAGAGAAGGTGGTCACTCAGAAAATAGAATTTTGCATTACAAGGACCTCACCGGATGGGAGATGCAAAGAACCTTGATGGCTAAAGCCGATACCATTAAAAGCATAACTATTTTTGAACATTACTTCGCCATTGACCTTATTACCCAACACCATCTGGGGCATGCCGTTACTCGCTTAACCCCTGACATTACTTGCTTTGGGGCTTATGTCCTGAATAAAGAAACGGGACATATTGAAACTTTTCTTGCTAAGCATACTATTATTGCCACAGGCGGCGCTGGTCAGGTTTACCGCTCTACAACCAATCCGGTCATTGCCACAGGAGACGGCATAGCCATGGCTTACCGGGCTAAAGCCTGGCTGGAAAATATGGAATTTGTTCAGTTTCACCCAACTTCTTTATATAATCCAGGCAGAGATAATCCGGTTTTTTTAGTGTCGGAAGCCGTCAGAGGAATGGGGGGCATTTTGAAAGACAGAAACGGACATCCCTTTATGGATAAATATGACGCCCGCAAATCGCTTGCTCCCCGCGATATTGTCGCCAGAGCTATTGATAATGAGATGAAAATCATGGGCGAAGAGAATATGTTTTTAGATTGCAGGCATATTCCAGAGGAAGACTTCATTCAGCATTTTCCAACCATCAGAGATAAATGCCTTAGCGTTGGTGTAAATCCGGCTAAGGATATGATTCCCGTTGCTCCCGCTTGCCACTATTTATGTGGTGGCATAAAAACCGATGAGATGGGTAGAAGCTCTATTTCCAGACTTTCCGCCGTCGGCGAATGTACCAGTACGGGGCTTCACGGGGCAAATAGACTGGCTTCAAATTCTCTATTGGAGGCCATGGTTTTTGCCCATCGGATTGCCCTCGATGTGCGGGAGCTTATATCCACAGGTACTTTTAATACAGATATCCCGGATTGGAACGCATCGGGAACCACAGACCCGAAAGAAATGGTGCTTATCACTCAGTCTATCAAAGAGTTAAAAGAAATAATGAGTAGTTATGTCGGAATTGTTCGTTCAAATATCAGACTAAAAAGAGCTTTGGATCGCCTCTGGCAATTAAATCAGGAAACCGAAAATTTATATGCTACAACGACCTTAAGTCCCCAGCTTTGTGAACTACGAAACCTTATTAATATTGCCTATCTCATAACCCGTACTGCAAGGATGCGAAGGGAAAGCAGAGGATTGCACTATACCACAGATTATCCTCAAAGACAGGACATTGCACATAGTCTTATTTTATGATCAGGGCTAAAAACGGTACAATGAAAAGGAAGCCAGACCCTTTCTTTGTAAAAAGTGCATACAGGAGACTTTCAATACTCCGAGCCCATAGATAACGCTTCGTTTAAAATTAATGGAAGAAGCATCGGCGAAATACAAGGTTGGACAAGTTATTTCGCCGATGTTAAAGCCTCCGTAAATGGCTTGAGACAACATTTGATTATCAAATAGAAAATCTTCTGAATTCTCATTGAACGGTATTTTAAGCAATACCTCTTTGGTAAAAGCTCGGTAACCAGTATGGTATTCTGACAATTTATGTCCTCCCAATAAGTTTTGGATAAGCGTTAAAAACCTATTAGCCAAATACTTATAGAGAGGCATTCCCCCTTCCAAAGCTCCTTTACCTAAAATTCGGGAACCGAGTACTATGTCAAAAAGTCCTTCTCCCAACAGATGAATCATCGGCACCAATAACTTTGGGGTATATTGGTAGTCAGGGTGAAGGAGGATAATGATATCTGCATCGAGCGCCAGTGCACGTTGATAGAGAGATTTTTGGTTACCCCCATATCCTCTGTTGCGTTCATGGATTATCAGCTCTCGAATGCCCAGTTTTTTGGCTAATTCCGCTGTACCATCCTGACTGGCATCATCACAAAGGATAACGTCATCGACCCAATCGAGAGGAATCTCCCTATAGGTTTTCTCTAAAGTACGATGGGCATTGTACGCGGGAAGAACGACCATCACCTTTTTTCCTTTGTACATGCTCCAGCTTAAATGTTATTCCACTATTTCTGCCTCAACAACAGGTTCTGTTGCATCGAGGAAACCTCTTGCCTCAAGAAAATTAAACCATTTAATCACCTTCTTCATATCGCCGATAAGAACCTTATCTTTATCATAATTCGGCAATAAGGAACCAAAATAAGATCTTACTGTCTCCGCGGAAGCGTCAGATTCGCAGGGAGGATTTTCTACTTTGGTATCTTTTATTTTTTGGAAAATAACTTTCAATTCCTCCGTTTCTCCGTTATCAATAAAGATACCGATGGTTTCTAATGGCGTAAATTGGTGTTTGCGACTGGAGGCAAAACTGCGTTTTCCTGTATCTAAATCTTCGATAATGAGACCATTATTTCGATTGGCAACTAAGCGAAAAACACCTGAAATACCGGCTACGGCAACTAATTTTTCTAAATTCATAATCACTATATTTTGGAAATCCAATGATGTCATTCCATTTTGAGCGGCAAAATTAAAGATTTTCTTCAATACCGCAGTAAATAATCTAATTTTTCCCTAAGTCTGGATTTTGCCATGAACTGTTTTTCCAAAATAGGTGAGAAAGGTATCGGGCTGTCAAGCCCGCCAACTCTAAGGACAGGGGCGTCTAAATGTTCAAAGGCCTTCTCTGAAATAAGGGCTGATATTTCTCCGCCAATACCTCCGGTTAACGTGTCTTCATGTAAAACTATGACTTTTCCCGTCTTTTTAACACTGGACAATAACGTTTCCTCGTCTAAGGGCCATAAAGTACGTAAATCTATTATTTCAATAGCCTCACCCATTGATTCAACTACCTCTTTTGCCCAGATAACACCCATTCCATAAGTAATTATAGTGGCCTTACTACCTTCTTTTAAAACCGCTGCTTTTCCCAACGGTAAGCTATAATAGGCTGAAGGAAGAGGGCCGGAAACGGATCGATACAAACCTTTATGCTCAAAAAACAACACCGGATTAGGATCTTCAATAGCAGCTGTCAATAATCCTTTTGCATCATAGGGATTGGATGGATAAACCACTTTAAGTCCCGGAGTATGGAAGAACCAGGCTTCATTACTTTGTGAATGGAAGGGACCGGCCGCCATACCGCCTCCCGTGGGCATACGAATAACGACATCGGCATGAGCACCCCATCTATAATGGATTTTTGCTAAATTATTGATAATCTGATTAAAGCCGCAGCTAACAAAATCGGCAAACTGCATTTCAACCATCGATTTATACCCTTTCAGGCTCAGTCCCAATGCGGCTCCAACAATGGCACTTTCACAAAGTGGGGTATTTCTAACGCGCTTTTTTCCAAATTTAGCGACAAAACCCTCCGTTATTTTAAATGCACCGCCATATTCTGCAATATCCTGTCCCATGAGAATGAGATTTGGAAATTTTTCCATCGATTGGCTTAATCCCTCTGAAATGGCATCGATAAATCGCTTTTCCGTCACATTATCGTCCATTTCAGGCACTTGAAATGAAGGTTTCCAGGGCTTGTAAACATCCTCCAGTTCGAGTTCGGTTACTGGAGAGGGATCGCTATAAGCTTCCGTCTCTTTCAAGTCAGCAACAATTTGCTTTTTAAAAGCGTCCTTTATAGCTGCCATTTCCCCTGGAGAAAGCACCTTTTCATTATCAAGAAACGCTTCGAAAAGTAACAATGGATCGCGAAGCGCCCATTTTTCCATCAGTTCTTTGGGGACATACTTAGTACCAGAGGCTTCTTCGTGACCTCTCATTCTGAAGGTCATGCATTCGACCAAAACAGGTTCAGGCCGAAGGGTAATTTCCTCTTTTATTTTTTTAATCGTCTGATAAACTTCTAATATATTATTACCATCGATGGTCAATGATTTCATTCCATAACCAATACCCCTGTCCGCTAAAGTCGCACATTTATATTGTTCGTCAGTAGTGGTAGAAAGACCATATCCGTTATTTTCAATGATAAAAATAACGGGTAATTGCCAGACAGACGCCACATTTAGTGCTTCATGAAATTCTCCCTGACTGGTTCCTCCCTCTCCGGTGAAGGCCAGCGCTACCTTGTTTTGGCCAGAAAGAGCATCGGCAAGAGCTACGCCATTGGCCAGGGATAATTGCGGACCGAGGTGGGAAATCATACCTACCACCGCATTTTCCAATGAACCAAAATGAAAGGAACGATCCCGCCCTTTAGTAAAACCCTCCATTTTACCTTGCCATTGGGCAAAAAGTCGTGTCAACGGCATTTTTCGGGTAGTGAAAACGCCCAAATTCCTATGTAGGGGAAAAATAAATGAATCGTCATCCAACGCAAGAGTGGCTCCCACAGAAATCGCTTCCTGTCCAATACCAGAAAACCATTTACTTATTTTACCCTGTCTCAAAAGATTAAGCATCTTTTCCTCAATCAAGCGTGGATAAACCAATGCTTTATAAAATTCAATCAGCTTTTCATTACTTAAGGTCCCTCGCTGAAAAGGGGTTTCAACCTCTGTCATTTCCTTCATAGAATACATTGCTAATAACCCGAAAAAGTAGGGCAAAATACACCTGATCCTTTCGTTTTTCCAAACCTGTAACTTAACATCCACTCATGACCACCTATGGTAAACGAGTTTATCAAGGACAGCGGATAAATATAACGGTAAGAAATCTGATATGCGTCTATTTTTAGACCAAAAATTGCTGATGCTGACAAATTTTCATTTTTAAAATTCAATTGTTCCCTATTCAATGAAAGCGTATTGAGTAAACTGATTTTATTTGAAATGGGAATATGAATGGTAGCGTTTACATCGGTTTGCCAATCGCCCAAAGCTGTCAGCCTCAAAAGGATAGATGGCTCTATGTAAAAATCGTTGGCAACGGGAATTTGAAAGCCAGACAGAAAATGAATATTGTACCAGGACTTAGTAACAAAGTTTTTTTCAGCAGGCAAAATATCTCTGACTGAAACACCGGCATAAAAAGGATAATGTGAAAAATAAAAGCCAAAATGGGCATTGGGCGTAAAACGCGAAGGATTAGCGCCCGTTACCAATGGATCACCGGCCGATGGCGTAAATTTATCCTCCCTAACCGTCCATTGATTCCCCGATATCGCTAATCCAAAGAGAATGCGGGAATTTTTAGCCTCTTCTCTTTTTCCTTTAAAACTCAGGTGATAAGCAAAGGACGATTCGAAACCTGTGTTTCCGGTGAGTCCGTTTTGATCACGATATACCCAGCCTCCTAATCCAACTTTCCCCTTATTCGTTTGATAGGCAATTGTTTGCGTATTTGGAGACTCTGGAAATTCTATCCACTGACTTCTTTGTGTGGCACTTAGCAACGTACCATTTACTGCCCCTGCAAAAGCGGGATTTATATAAAATGGATTTAGGATATATTGATTTTGGATAGGCTGATATTGTGAAAATCCACTAGGTAAACAAGTAAATAAAATATATACAATAAATAGGTGCCTCATGCTTTTTACCACTTTACGAGTTGATTTACCATCGTTTAATTAAAACAATATCCATTTTGTCTTGCCAATATCTGATTAGTCTTCTATGTTTTTCAAATATTTTTAGCAACCCAATATTTTAGTTAAGTATTACCATGCTTAGTTTAAATATTTCCGGTGATACTAGTATTTTTAAAAATTGGTTCCTGTTTCCATTTTGGAGGAAAACCCATTTTGTATAAAGGAGTCTTTGGAAATTGATTGACTAAAGCTAAAAATTCTTCTTTTAAACTATTTCCAGGACTTATAATTTCATTCAAATAAATAATGGCTGAAAAGATAGGAAAAATTTTTTTTCTTCTTTCTTCGTTCGGAAAATAACTTAGCAATGGATAACGACTATTATTTGGCCAACTGTATTTGTTAACCATTACTCTATTCCATAAGCGGCTATGATGAGCTATTAGGTTTCTAATAAATGTGATCGTACGAAGCCAACTAGATAAATCTTTATGACTATTTAATCCAAACTCATTTGCAATTCTAGACTTTTCTGGCAATTGAGGCTTAAGGTTGCTATAAAGTTTTGATAATGTGTTTAATGAAATAACTTCCAATGCTTTCCAACTTTCAGGATTATCAGCCGGGTGATTTTCGTAATGTTTTACAATAAATTCTTCACTACTCTGTTCAATATCATTTTCAATTTTTTCCAAAAAGCCATCAAAATGATTTTTAGAATGGAAATGTGTTTCATCAAGATACCATTTTGCACCATATGATATTGACATTTGATAAATAAGTTTTGTTCGTAATGCAATCTCAATCCGTTCAATTGCATTGAAAACTAATAATCTAAAATGTCTATCAAAATTATATAAGTCGAGGGCATCCTCAAAGTACACATTTTTATGAAATATATGGTTTTTAACATCCGCTTGCATTTCATACCAATAACCCTTTAGACGATAATAGCTTATATTTGATAATAGATGGGATGCTTTGAATATATCGCGAAACGACATTTGGCGACTTTCTAAAAAATCAATTTGCTCTTGAATATTTTTTGGATCTTTAGCCATTTGTTTTCAGATTAAAATTAATGGCTAAATGAGAAAATTGAGAGGAAATAAAATAAGAAGACCCGAAAGCTGTTCTTATGGGAAGCAATACGGGTACAGTTAGTCAAATATACAATAATTACGTACAAAAGCAATTAATTTAACCATGTTTTAGCTAAATCATTAACTTACTTCAACTTTTTCATTATCAAATGCCCGGATATCGTAGATTACCATTTAGAATAAACACCTCATCATTGTCGTTTCAGGGTAAAATGTCCACGTTTTGGCAGCTCCCCATTTTTTAAATCGACAACATACCAATAATCATTTTCAGGCATAGGTAAAGAACCAAAAGTTCCGTCCCAACCCTTAACTATGCCTTTGTACTGCGATAAAAGTCTTCCGGAACGATCAAAAATGGAGACGACACAGTCGGGAAAAGCTTCAATACCTTCAATTTCCCAAAAGTCATTGAATCCGTCATCATTCGGTGTGAAAAAGTTAGGGATTGAAATTTGAGGGACTCCGAGAAGAAGATTTAATTTTTGATCCCTGCAACCAAATTTATCCTTAACATACAAAGAATAATAATTCCCGGAAATGATAGGAATTGTTTTGTCTGCCTGAAAAAAGGCATTGTCCCGGGAATAATAATAAGGCGGAGAACCCCCTATTACCTCCATCGTAACTCTAAAAGGCACGGAGGCATCAAAATCGACAAATTTCGGCAACTCATTCATTCCAACCACTTTGGCGCCATAACCAATGCACCCTTCACTATCTGTAACAGTAATTTTGAAGGAAGTTGGTGCGAAAATGGTCTGAGATGGCATCGTTTGTCCATTATTCCACAGATAAGTAGCATATTTCACAAAAGGCTGAACAACCAGTGAATCGCCGCGGCAAAACGACGTATCCTTCCCCATATCGACCTTATATGCAGGCAAAGCAGACACCCGGATACTGTCTTCCGACCAACAGGAACCTTTTCGCACTTTCACAGCATATACCCCGTTTTTTCCCACGGCATTCGTTTGATTAGTGGTGCCGTCTGACCATTTAAACGCATTAAAAATATTCCCTGCATCGAGCGTAACTTTCCCACCAAAACAATATGTCTGGTCAGGCCCCATATCATATTGAAAGGGATCCTGTCTTCTAACATGAAAGGAATCTATAAACGAACCACACTGATTTTCCAGTTTTACCCAGTAAAGGCCAGTATCGCGGATTACTTTTCTATCGGTTTTAGTTCCATCGGACCAACCCAACAAATTAAAGCCTTGCGCTTTATTTAAAACCAAAGAATCATTCAAACAAAATGAAGTGTCGGGGATGGCTGAAACCTCTGGAATTTGCGTGTATATATTAATGTTTTTTACAGAATGTATGTCCGTTGATCCACCCGTTGAAGCGGTAAAACCCATATAACCTGCATAATTTATTGGATAAAAACCTTCGAGCGTAATAGTACTATCGATCGTTACCTTTATATTTCCTTGATTGTATTCAATCCTGGCTTTTTTATAATTATAATCTCTCAGTTCTCTAAGCCCGAATAAGGTAGGTTGACTATTTGTTGGACACTCTGAATAATTTTGCCCATTGCCATAACGTATCTGAAGTTCAGGATTTGCCCCGCCGCAATTATTATAGGTATCCATGACGACCATTAATCCCCTTGGATTTTGAGGTATTCCAATCCCACCTCCACTTAAATATCCTGTGGGAGGATTTACCAAAAAGCAGAAAGCGATGCCATCGGCACTTGAGCCTTCAAACATTCTGAATTCAAAAGAAACCGCCCATTTGCTGCAAACGCTTAAATCAATGGCTTCCTTTAAAAATAATCCCCCATTTCTAAACATCTGAGCGGTGCAAAGAATAATTTCATCTTCGTTACCATCTGCATCGCCATTTGTGTCTCCTACGCGTGCATCAGCTACCAGGTTCCATTTATTGGTATTCAAAGGAAAGCCGGAAAGGGAGGCAAACACATTGTCCTGCGCTGACAATGAAAAAAGAGACAGGCATAAAAAAAATACCCCCAAAGATATTTGGGAAACCAAGGGGGGTATTTTATTTATACAAGAAAAGCCCATTTTATTTAAAACCAGCTGGTTCCATAACCCATAAATGGCCAGGGAATACTTGCTAAAATAAGAATAAGACCTACCAGATAAGCCCAGAAAATGCGACTGAACGCCTTCTTTTCAGGCGCTACTTTTTTTGCCATAATATATCCAACAGAAATGATTATGATAGCCAAAATCATCATAGAATTATGCTCAACCAAAAAGAAACGGCTCATAGCATTCTTCATTGATTCAGCAGAAAAAACTACTTTTGGGCTGATAAAATACAGAATCAGACCTACCAGAAGCTGTATATGACATGAAATAAAAGCAAACAGAGGCATTTTCTTATCCTTATCGGTAAAAGAATGGTTACCAGATAATTTGCCGGCTACTCGAATAATAGCTAAAACGAGGGTTACTAAAAGAATCCACCTGAAGCCAGAGTGAAAATGAACTAAAAAAGGATACATATTCGTTGATTTTAAAGGTTATCGACCAAGGTGAATGAGTAAAACGCTGATATCTGCCGGAGAAACCCCACTGATACGACTTGCCTGACCAATGGTCATCGGTTTCATACGCGTCAATTTCTCCCTTGCCTCAGCGGACAGCGAAGTTAAGGAATGATATGCAAAAGATTCTGATAATTTTAGCATTTCCAATCTGCTCATTTTATCCACCATTTCTTGCTCTTTTGCCATATAACCGGCATATTTCATATTGATTTCAGCCTGTTCTACCGCTTCGGCCTTATAATTTGAAAGAAATTCATTTAAACCCGGAACAACGCTCCTGACATCGGCAATAGAAATATTAGGGCGAAGAATAATGCCCTGTGCTTTCACCTTCTGCTTTATGGGCATACTTCCTTTTTCTTCAAGCAGTCCATTTATCTGGTCAGGTTCAACACTGCAATCATTTAAAAAGCGGGTAATTTTTTTAGCATCGGCTACTTTATCCTCCACTTTTTTAATTCTGTCGTCCATATAATTCATACCAAGCTCAACGGCCAGCGGAGTTAGACGTATATCGGCATTATCTTGTCTGAGAAGTACGCGATATTCTGCCCTTGAGGTGAACATTCTATAAGGTTCCTGGGTACCTTTAGTCACCAGATCATCTATCAAAACGCCTATATAAGCATCGGAGCGTTTCAAGATAAACGGATCTTTTTCCACCACCGAAAGATGGGCATTGATACCCGCCATTAGACCTTGACTTGCCGCCTCTTCGTATCCTGTTGTACCATTTATCTGACCTGCAAAAAATAGCCCTTTCAACAAATGCGTTTCCAGGCTAAGAGAAAGTTGGGTTGGAGGAAAAAAGTCGTACTCGATAGCATAGCCAGGGCGGAACATTTTTACCTTTTCAAAGCCAGCAATTTTTGATATGGCTTTGTATTGAACATCTTCAGGCAGAGAAGAGGAAAAACCATTGACATAAACTTCACAAGTTGTCCGACCTTCTGGTTCAACGAAAAGTTGATGCCTGTCCTTATCGGAAAACCGGTCGATTTTATCTTCAATAGAGGGACAATACCTAGGACCTAAACCCCTTATTCTTCCATTAAACATGGGAGAACGGTCAAATCCCGTCCGTAAAATATCGTGTACCTCCTGACTTGTATAGGTAATATGACACGGAAGTTGATTCACCAAAGGGGATGTTTCTGTATATGAAAAGCGACTGGGATTTTCGTCACCAGGCTGAATTTCCATGGCCTCGTAGTTCAATGTTCGCCCGTCCACCCGGGGAGGAGTACCCGTTTTCATTCTACCTGCTTCAAATCCCAGGCTAACTAACTGTTCTGTAATTCCTTTTGCAGCGGATTCACCAGAACGGCCACCACCAATCTGTTTTTCCCCTATGTGTATAATTCCATTTAAAAAAGTACCATTGGTGAGGACCACCGATTTACTATTGATGGATAACCCCATGCCAGTAACGACGCCCTTTACCCTGTTATCTTCGACAATTAACTCCTTAACCATGTCTTGCCAAAAATCTATATTGGGATGATCTTCAAGCATCATTCTCCATTTTTGAGCAAATTGCATGCGGTCACTTTGTGCACGTGGACTCCACATAGCGGGTCCTTTCGACAGATTAAGCATTCTAAATTGCACAGCCGACTCATCGGTAACGATACCAGAATAACCGCCCAATGCATCTATTTCTCTGACAATCTGACCTTTAGCTACGCCACCCATCGCAGGATTACAAGACATTTGTGCAATCGTCTGCATATTCATGGTAACTAACAGCACCTTAGAACCCATATTGGCAGCGGCGACGGCGGCTTCACAACCTGCATGCCCTGCACCCACCACAATTACATCATACGTTTGAAACATGTATCCTTTTAATTAATTAAGGGCAAATTTAATCCGTTTTTATCATTTTTGCGGAACAATCCTAATTAGCTTATATTTACCGACAAATTTCAAATACAAAACATGGCTTACACGGAATCTAATATGCTGCCATTGGGCACTAAAGCACCAAATTTCACTTTACCTGACACCCTTTCAGCTAAGGAAATAACTTTGTACGAGATGCCTCCGGCAAAAGCGACGCTCATTATGTTTTTGTGTAATCATTGTCCCTACGTCATACATGTGAATCCGGAAATAGTTCGGATAGCAGCAGATTATAAAAATGCAGGCGTGCAGTTTTATGGTATAAGTTCAAATAATGCCATAAAATATCCACAGGATGGGCCTGAAAAGATGACAGAACATGGGAAAGAAACGGGATACACCTTTCCGTATCTATACGACGAATCGCAGGACATTGCCAGGAAATATGATGCCGCCTGCACCCCTGATTTTTATCTTTTCGACGAGCATTTACATTTGGTTTACCGTGGACGCATAGACAGTTCCCGACCTGGCAATGACAAACCATTGGACGGCAGCGATTTACGACAAGCCATAGATAATGTACTTGCGGGAAAAGAAATTTCCCCCGTTCAATATCCAAGTGCTGGTTGCAATATCAAATGGAAATAAGGCCTTATTTTTTTGAAATAAGATTATTTCCAGTCATTTCAACGGGCAGGTCTATTTCCAGCAAATGTAGAATGGTAGGCGCAATATCACCCAATTTACCATGAGACACCTTGCTTTCTGACGCATTTTCTGCCACATAAATGATGGGAACAGGGTTCATGGTATGGGCAGTATTTGGCGTTCCATCGGGATTAATCATATAGTCAGAATTTCCATGATCGGCTATGACGATGATATGATAATTGTTTTCCAGGGCGGTTTTAACCAAATCAGATAAACAGGTATCCACCGTTTCCACTGCTTTAATGGCAGCTTGAAAATCGCCTGTATGCCCCACCATATCGGCATTGGCATAATTTAAGCATACAAAATCGGGTTTTTTATTCCTGATAGCCTCCGTAATGAGCTCCGTAATACCTTTTGCACTCATTTCAGGCGCTGTATCGTAGGTAGGGACTTTCGGAGAGGGAACCATTAAGCGTTCTTCCCCTGGAAATACGGATTCCCGTCCACCGGAAAAGAAAAAAGTTACGTGTGGATATTTTTCTGTTTCTGCTATTCTAATCTGTGATTTCCCAGCCCTTGATACAATCTCGCCCAGGGTATTATTCAAATTATCATTTTGAAAAAGAACAAATACTCCTTGGTAGGATTCATCGTACTGCGTCATGGTCACATAGTAAAGATCCTTTTTGGTCATGCCAAATTCTGAAAAATCCTGTTGCGTCAACACCTGCGTAATTTCCCTGGGTCTATCGGTGCGGAAATTAAAACAGAGCACCACATCGCCATCCTGTATCGTTGCGGTAGGAGAACCGTCCGGTTTGGCGGCAAATAATGGTTTAATAAACTCATCGGTTTCACCGGCCTGATAACTTTCCGATATAGAGGCCACCAAATCGTTTGATTTAGTACCTTTTCCAGATACTAATAAATCATAAGCCAATTTAACCCTTTCCCATCGTTTGTCGCGATCCATGGCATAATAACGACCTATAACAGAAGCCAGTTTTGCTCGTTTTCCTTTCAGAAAATCAGATAAATTAGCTATAAAACCCAAGCCACTTTTAGGATCACAATCGCGACCATCGGTAAAAGCATGAATAAAAATGTCAGCGACCCCTGCATTTTCCAAAATATCAACTAAAGCTTTTAGGTGATTAATGTGCGAATGAACCCCCCCGTCAGAAACGAGCCCCATCAGGTGAAAAGGTTTTTTATTACTTACTGCATATTCAATGGCTTCCAGTAGCGTAGCATTTTGAGCTAAAGTACCTTCGCGAACTTCTTTATTTATACGGGCCAATTCCTGATAAACTACCCTTCCGGCGCCAATATTGAGATGCCCAACCTCCGAATTACCCATCTGACCTTCGGGAAGGCCCACCTCTTCTCCATAAGTAACTAACTCATTATGAGGATAATTAGCCAGGAGATGATCCATAAATGGTGTATTTGCCTGAGAAATGGCATCAGATGTAACATCTTGTCCAATACCCCAACCATCTAAAATGGCTAATAGTACGCGGGAATTGCTCATAAATTTTTTATTTTTGAAGCACAAAGGTAAGGTTTAAAACAATAAAATAGTTTATGTGGTATATTAATATACTTATACTTTTTGTTTTAACCATTTCGTTATAGTCGCAAAACATCCCATACATGAATGTATTCCTAAGTGTAGTTTTTAGTCTTGCCTCATTTTTCCAAACGATTACCACTGACATCACCCGATCTTTAAATGAGGGGAACACCGTTGGTTTGAGTAGTTTTTTAGATGCTCAGGTTGAGGTTTCCATAGCCGACTTTGAGGCAACGGTGTCAAAAGCGGAAGCCATCGCACAGTTAAAAAAATTCTTTGTAAAAAATCCGGTCAAATCATTTACTCAAGCCCACCAGGGAAATTCCAAAGGGAATGACTCGACGTATATTATTGGAAATTTGAATACCCAAAACGGAATATTCCGCGTGTATATTTATATAAAAATAGATGCCGGAAAGCTTTTTATCCAGGAAATAAGGTTTGACAACGAAAAATGAAGATTGACGCCGATCTAAAATCATTTTTAGACGAAAAAGTAGCCGCATACAACACCTTCGATTTTATAGAAAACGATCCTGTGTGCATTCCTCACCGATATCATTTGAAGGAAGACATTGAGATAGCAGGATTTCTGGCTGCCACCATTTCATGGGGAAACCGGAAAACGATCGTCAGGAATGCGACCAACATGTTGGATTTACTGGGTGAATCCCCTTTTGATTTTGTCATGTCGCACGATGAACATCAGCTTCATTTATTAGATCATTTTGTCCACAGAACCTTCAATAGCATTGATTACAAATGCTTTATACAATCATTAAAACACATTTACACAGAACATGGTGGCTTGGAAGCCATTTTCAGTAAATATGCTGAGCCCCAGTCGTTGCAATTTGCCATTCATCAATTTAAGCAGCTATTTTTCGAAAAATCGACTTCTGAAAGGAGTAAAAAACACGTTTCTGACCCAATGGCCGGTTCCTCGGCGAAACGGCTTAACATGTATTTGCGATGGATGGTAAGGAACGACAAAAACGGGGTAGATCTGGGTATTTGGACATCGCTGCACACCTCTCAACTTTCCTGCCCATTGGACATTCACACAGGCAATGTGGCCCGCAAACTGGGATTACTCGACCGCGTTCAAAATGATGCCCGTGCCGTTACTGCCCTGGATGAAAGCCTGAGAGAAATGGACCCGGTCGATCCTGTGAAATATGATTTTGCCCTGTTTGGACTGGGCATCTTCGAGGGGTTTTGAATGGGTAATCTCCATCCATTTTAATAAGAAAAACTTATTAACTAAATCGGTGCACCTCAGAACAATTTCACACAAATTAAAATAGATTTTTTGCATAAAGTACCGAATTATGGTATCTTTCGCAAAATTTTACTCTTATAATGGCCGAGCAAAACGATATATCAATCAATCAGTGGCTGGATAAATTATTGGCAAAAGGAGT
>JAFMBH010000148.1 GCA_017858735.1 Bacteroidota bacterium | reverse complement strand
TATAAGCGCTTAGTGGAAGGTGCCTGGGCGCCAACTACCCTTACCTGGGGCATCGATAACCGGACCGTCGCTCTTCGTGTTCTGGCTGGCAGTGCCACTGCTACAAGAATTGAAACGAGGGTTATTGGCAGCGATGTGAATCCCTATTTAGCTATGGCAGCCTGTCTGGCTTCCGGACTATATGGCATCAAAAATCAACTGCATTTACATCAGCCTCAAACCGTTGGCAATGGCTACAAGGAAACAGGAAATGAAAATATTCCAGGCACATTGATTGAGGCCACCCGGAAAATGAAAGATTCTCCCGTGGCCAGGGAATTATTCGGAGATACCTTCATTGACCATTTTACTATGACCAGGGAATGGGAATGGAAACAACATCTCAAAGCAGTCACTGACTGGGAATATAAACGTTATTTTGAAATTATATAAAGACATATCTGAAGTTAAATCTCATGGTGCAATTTAATTTTCCAACCATTATTCGATTCGGTGCAGGTGCCGTTACTGAACTTGCTGACTATCTTAAAAGTAAAGATATTAAGCACCCTTTATTGGTGACTGACCCAATCATCGCTACCCTTGATTTTACCCATACATTGATTCGCGATGTTCATCAAAAAGGAATTTCCATCGCCGTTTTTCATGATATCCATAAGAATCCCGTCAAATCTGATGTGCTCAAAGGTCGCGATGCCTTTGATTCAAATAAATGTGATGCCATCATTGGATTAGGCGGCGGTGCTGCCATTGATGTTGCCAGAGCCATTGTCCTGAGTATAAATCATAGGGAAGATTTATTCAAATACGATGATCTTATTGGGGGTGACGTTTTTGTCACCAATGAAGTTCCTCCCTTTATAACTATTCCCACAACAGCTGGTACGGGAAGCGAAGTTGGCCGAAGCGCCATTATTGCCGACGATGAAACGCACCAGAAACGCATTCTTTTTTCCCCAAAGTTATTAGCAAATATTGTTTTCGCAGATCCTTTATTAACCATGGATTTACCTGCTGCCGTTACTGCAGCTACTGGTATGGACGCACTAACCCATAACATGGAAGCATTCCTGGCCAAAATGAGTCATCCTATCTGTGAAGGAATCGCCTTGGAGGGTATCTTGAAAATTAAAAATGCCATTGAAAATGCAGTCCATAAACCCGACCTATCGTCCAGAAGCGATATGTTAATAGCTTCCATGATGGGTGCGATTGCCTTTCAGAAGGGTTTAGGCGTTGTCCATTCACTGGCACATCCTCTTTCTTCTCTTCTCGATACACATCACGGACTGGCCAATGCAGTGAATCTACCTTATGGCATGGAATTTAATGTACCCGCTTGTGAGGAGAAATTTCGTCGTATTGCCCGTACTTTAGAACTTAAAGAGGAAAATGGTGCTGCTGTCGTGCAATGGCTGAAAGAATTAAATGAAAAACTCGGTATTCCAGGAAAATTAAATGACATTGGTGTGAAAGAAGAACACATTGATACCCTTGCCGATCTGGCTTTCGCCGATTTTGCTCATCCAAATAATCCTATTCCAGTAAGTCGCGACGATTTTAAACATTTATATACCAAGGCTTTTTAAAAAATGAAGAGATTAGGGATAACGCAAACGTTGGCAAACTACGATTTTTATCCTAAGTGGTTTACCAAAGATGATTTAGGGGAAGATATCCAATTGGTTCATCTTTCATTTGAACATTTTGACCTTCCTGTATTAGCAACCCTCGATGGGGTTTTGCTAACTGGTGGCATCGACATTTATCCAGGTTGTTACACCCATTTTGCTCCCTATCCTAATGCTCCTTCTGACTTTCAGCACCAAAGAGATCTCTTTGAATCCTTGGTTTACCATTACGCAAAAACAATGAAAATGCCCATATTGGGTATTTGTCGCGGACATCAATTGATTAATATTTTAGAAGGTGGGAAACTTATTCAGGATTTAGGTTTGCCTGGAAATCACAAACACCGTGCTGACGGAAAGGATAAAGAACATGATATAAAGGTATTGGAAGGAAGTTATTTTCATTCTATAACGAAGCAGTTACAGGGAAAAGTGAATAGCGCCCACCACCAAGCTATTGATCCTGAGCATATTGGTAAAAATTTAATCCCTGTTGCCTGGTCTGAAGAGGACGGGGTGATTGAGGCTATTGAATATAAAGATACATCAGATACGGGTTACTTATTGGCCGTTCAATATCACCCGGAAAGAATGTCAGAATCCTGCACCCATTCATTCTCTGAGAACATAAAAAAAGATTTTTTAACCGCCATCAGGCAAACTAATTTTATGACATTGGACATAAAAAATCCAGCTACAGGTCAAATATTGACCTCCTTACATGTTGACCAGCCTGCGAGCATTAAGAAGAAATATGATCTGCTTTTGGACGGTCAGAAAGCATGGGCAAAAGTTTCATTGGCAGATAGAATAATCAAAATAAAAGCATTTGCCGACTTATTAGAAGCGGAAAAAGAAAGATTGGCGGAAATTCTTACCTCAGAAGTTGGAAAGCCTTTGCAACAATCCCGAAATGAGATCAATGGGGCCATTTCAAGAATTAACTGGTTATCGGGAAATGCTTTAAAATATTTGTCCGACGAAGTAATGTTTCAAGACGAGAATATTACCGAAATGATTCGTTATGAACCATTGGGCGTCATTGCCAATATTTCTGCCTGGAATTATCCTTATCTGGTTGGTGTTAACGTATTCATTCCAGCACTTTTGTCGGGAAATGCGGTGGCTTATAAACCATCGGAATATGCGAGTCTTACGGGTCTTGAAATAGAGCGCTTATTGGTACTGGCGGGAATTCCCTCCAACGTTTTTCAAGTGATGCTTGGTGGAGCTGAAACAGGCGAAGAACTGCTTCGCTTACCTTTAGACGGCTATTTCTTCACAGGTTCATACAAAACAGGGCAATATATTTACTCAAAAGTGGCGCCTAAAATGGTCATCTGCCAATGCGAACTGGGCGGAAAAGATCCATTATATGTTACCGATGATGTTGAAAATGTGGGAGCAGTTGCCGCAGGTACGGCAGATGGTGCCTTCTATAACAACGGGCAAAGTTGCTGTGCTGTCGAACGTATTTACGTCCATGAAAAAGTTTACGATGCTTATCTGGATGCATTTGTGAAAGAAGTTTCTTCATGGAAAATGGGTGACCCGAAAGAGGATGGCGTTTATCTTGGTGCATTAACCCGTGAAAGTCAACTCAATTTTCTGGAAAATCAAGTGCAGGATGCTCTCCAAAAAGGAGCGGTGTTATTAGCTGGTGGAAAAAGATTGGACAGACCAGGTTATTATTTTGAACCAACTGTACTGGGCAATGTGACCCATGAGATGATGGTTATGAAAGAAGAATCTTTCGGCCCAATCATAGGTATCATGTCGGTTAAAAACGATGAGGAGGCACTAAAGTTAATGTCCGATACGGAATATGGACTTACCGCCGCGGTCTATAGTGTTCAAAGGGATCGGGCAGAAAATTTGCTGTCTAAGTTGAATACAGGTACAGGATACTGGAACTGTTGCGATCGGGTGAGTGCTGCTTTACCTTGGAGTGGGAGGCAACAATCGGGCTTTGGTGCTACCCTTTCTCATGCCGGAATCAGAACTTTTACCAAGGTAAAAGGTTATCATTTGAGAGGATAAAATTAACCTGCTTTTTATCTGCATTTATAATGAAAACCGCTATATTCCATTTATTCGTCCTTTTTACATCGGTGACATTGGATGCTCAAAAAGCATTGTCCATTTCATTTGTTCCAACCATTGGCCATACATCTATTGTGTTAGATAGCAACTACCAATATGGAGATATTTCATTGTCCATCAGCAACTTAAAATTTTATATTTCGGAGTTAGCTTTATTTAACGATGATACTTTTGTTGCCAGCATAGGGAAACAACATCATCTTTTTGATGCAGGGTTACCCACAAGTGGACACATTTCTCAAGAAATGACAGAAACAGGTGCATTTAACAATATTCGTTTTAATATCGGCATAGACAGTTTAACGCATTCAGCAGGGGTATTTGAAGGAGATTTAGACCCTATTCATGGCATGTACTGGTCCTGGCAAAGCGGTTATATTCATTTTAAACTGGAGGGTACCTCGCCAGCTTGTCCAACCCGACAAAACAAATTTCAAATTCACGTGGGAGGTTATCAGGCACCGAACAATACCTTTAGAAAGATAATCCTGCCTGTTGTGGCAAGCAGTTCGTTGAATATTGAGATTAGTTTGGATAAAATCTTCCAGCAAATATTCGGGCGACAGCTTTTCCAAATGATGAGTCCGGGACCCACTGCCGTAGCATTGGCAGATTTATTCCCTCAAATTTTTCAATTTAAAAAATGACCTTAAAGTCCATTATATTCCTAACCTTTATGATTGGATTAATGTCATTTACGGACATTAAAGTTATCAGGCTTCCATACCCTGATCATTTTCCAAATCCTACCTTTGATTTTCAAAAGACCCCTTTGGACAGTACAAAGATTTTACTTGGGAGAATCCTTTTTTACGACCCGATTTTATCAAAAGATAATAGTATTTCCTGTGCTTCCTGCCATTCGCCCTACAATGCATTTGCCCATACAGATCACGATTTGAGCCATGGAATTTACGATGCCATTGGCACCAGAAATGCGCCCGCTTTATTTAATTTGGCCTGGCAGAAGGAATTTATGTGGGACGGAGCCATCAACCATATTGACATGCAGGCATTGGCCCCTATATCTCATCCTGGCGAAATGGGTAGTAGCATCAATGAGGTAGTTTCTACATTGAATGCATCGAATGCCTATAAAGAGCTGTTTCAAAAAGCATTTGGTGAAAAAACCATTTCTGGCGCCAAGGTATTAAAAGCATTAACACAATTTCAGCTGACCTTAGTGTCAGCCAATGCAAAATATGATAAGGTCAAAATGGGCAAAGATTCATTTACCTTACAAGAGAATAATGGATATTTGTTATTTAAAAAAAATTGCAACACCTGCCACCAGGAGCCCTTATTTTCCACTTATCAGTTTGCAAATAACGGCCTTCCAGTGGATACCACCCTTAATGATTTTGGACGATGGCGAGTTACAGGCCAAACGAAAGACAGTTTACATTTTAAAATACCCAGTGTAAGGAATCTCTCCTACAGTTATCCTTATATGCACGATGGCAGATTCAAAACCCTTCGGGAAGTATTGAACCATTATACGGAACAAAAAATACCATTAACTTCAAATGAAAAGGCAGATATCATCTCTTTTTTACTTACTTTAAATGATGCTGATTTTGTATTTGATAAGAATAATAAATATGATAAAATAAAGGGATAAAATATTATCGGCGATTATAAATAAACAAATGTCAGTCAACTGATTTTGAAGCATATATTGCTTGGATAACCTTAATTTTTACTGTATTACCATATCAGAAAATATTCCTGAACAAGTATGCCGAAAATGCCGCTTAATTTCCTCCGAAACTTTAGTTAATTTATTTTCAACAACCACATTTGACATAAAAATAAATTTATTTTTTAGCTAAACGGTTTATTGTGTGGTATTTATAGGTTAACATCATTTTTATAAAATTTTGCAGGGTGGGCACTTAATAATTTCTATACCACCAGCCCTACATACCTTGCTTTAGAAATGGAATACTCACCATACCTTCTGGGACGGGTCGTCAAAGACCCATTGGGGGGAATTCCCCCCAAACCCCCCTTTCTGCCGCCCGCATTTG
>JAFMBH010000147.1 GCA_017858735.1 Bacteroidota bacterium | reverse complement strand
TCAATTTCGCCAAATTTCCTCCTGTTCCCACTCCTTTATATTCCTCAAACTGCTACTTAGATGAATACCTACACCAATAATCTTCTTATTCCTAAGTTTATAGGGCATAAAATATTCTTTTTGCCTGATTTGCTCCAGGGCTTGTTTCGCTGATATATCCAGTTTGAATTCAAATATATAGATGGTATCCGGCATTTCAATCACGCTATCAATGCGGCCATTGCTCGTGCAAACTTCACTGTGAATGCGCAATCCCATCTGAGTGAAAATAAGATGTATGGCTGCATGATAAAATTTCTCCGTCGATGGAGATACCAGTTGATAGGGTATCGATTGAAATAGTACCTTAAGATTTTCCATTACCTCCGATATGTTTCCCATTTTAAAGGATTCCTCCATGTTAATGGCCAGTTCCAATCCGGAAGGCGCCATTTCTGTATTGGTGTAGGCCTCCATCAAATACAACAACATGGTCTTTTTTACCTCATAATTAGGGTAATCAAGAATATATAATCCATTTTCAAGCCGAGATTGTATGGTTAGATAACCCGTTTGATACAATAAACCGAAAATCCGCAGATCTTCCAGGTCGTAGGAAATAAAATCCAGTTCCGTTTTCTTTTGATTTTCCAGATTGTACAGGCCTTTTTCCTTCAATAATTGAATTAAAAAAGTGGGGGTACCAGTTTCAAACCAATAATTATTGAATTCTTTCGATTTGAAAAATAGGTTTACCGACACCGGATTATAGACAGTTTCTGCTGCCTCATGAAAACGATAACCATTATACCATTTTTTCAAATCTGCCAATAAAGAAGGTCTCGTCTTTTTTAATTCTTCCTGGCATTCCTCAATTTCACGCTCAAAATTATCCTCCAATTCCGATTGTGTATAGCCAAGCATCGACGAAAATGACTTTTCAGCGCTGATGTCCCACAGATTATTCAAGCCAGAAAATATACCTACTTTCGAAAATCTGCTCACCCCCGTAAGCATTACAAATTCCAAATGAGCGTCTTCGTTTTTAAGCACTGAAAATAGATTTTTTAAAATACCCCTATTTTTCAATGCCTTTTTATAATTCTTACCTAAAAAATGAGTGATAGGTGCATCATATTCATCAATCAATATAACTACTTTGGCTTTTAATGCCACTTTTGATATAAGTTGGCTTAGTTTAATTCCTAAAGGAAAATCATTTTTCGGTAATTTATACTTGTCATATTCTATGTCAAGCAAATGATGTAAAGATTTATTCAAATCCTGTTCATCTAAATCTATCCCAATAAATGTAAAATGAATCACGGGATGAATTTTCTCCCAATCCCAATGATCATAAATCCAAAGACCCTCAAAAAGTGATTTGCTACCCGAGTATAATTCCTTAATTAATGAGATATGAAGCGACTTCCCAAAACGCCTCGGGCGGGATAAAAAATAATATTTACCCGTCGTACATAAGTTGTGAACATACCGCGTTTTATCGATATATCTGAAACCTCTCTCAATAATTTCCCTGAAATCTGAGAATCCTATGGGAATCAACCCTTTCATGTATTCCTCATTTTCACAAATATACGTGATTTACGCATACCGTTAGGCAAGGAACCCATCTGAATTAATATAATCGAGATAATCCGTTCTGGATTATTTCAAATTAAGGAGCACAGGATGAAAATCACCTTTCAAGCCAATGGGAACAGCATTTCGAATGGCATACACGGTATCTATAGAGGTACGGGTATCTTCCAGGCTAAATCCATTACCTGCGAGGACTTCCTTGTAACTAATATTGTGCAAATCGGTAAATCCCTCACTAAATTCAAACAACTCTCCACCTATATTTATAGCTCTGAACGTACGCATTCCTTTCGCTTTAAAATCGTCCGGAATGGTGTTATAGTCAATACTCAGGAACCAACGTACCCTTGCATTTTCAAATTCAAGATATCCTGCGGCGGTATTTGGGGTATGGACATGTACTATATTTTCCTGCACAGCACCAAAAATCCAGCTTAACATATCGAAAAAATGAACGCCAATATTGGTAGCAATACCGCCCGACTTTGAGACATCACCTTTCCAGCTGGTGAAATACCAATTTCCACGGGACGTAATATAAGAAAGGTCAACCTCCCATTTTTTATCTTTCGGACTTTGTTGAATGCGGTCTCTCAGAGCAATGACACTAGGATGTAAACGCAATTGAAGTATGGTATTTACCTTTTTATTTGTCTCCTTTTCAATCTCCTGAAGGGCGTCAATATTCCATGGATTAAGAACGATGGGCTTTTCGCAAATGACATCGGCACCAATTCTTAAACCAAATCGAATATGCGAATCGTGAAGATAATTGGGTGAACAAACGCTTACATAATCTAAATTTTGCTCATTTCGCTTTAATTTTTCAACATGCCTGTCGAATCTTTCAAATTCGGTAAAAAACTGAGCATTAGGAAAATAACTATCAATGACCCCAACCGAATCGAAACGATCCATAGCTGCGACCAAATCATTTCCTGTATCCTTAATGGCTTTCATGTGTCTGGGCGCAATGTATCCAGAAGCACCGATAAGTGCGAATTTTTTCATCCTTGCAAAATTTAGCTCACAAAGCTATCCATTTTTATGAATAAATGCATCTGTTATTTCATCCATACGCTTTAATTTAAGGACAAAATCACCCTTTATCCGATTTCGAAACTCATTTAATTTGTGCAATGAATCATCGATTTCATCAGGAATAATATATTCAAGCCATTCTCGCATTCTTTTAGCTAATGTTGGCGATTTTCCCTTCGTTGAAATGGCAATTTTCAAATGCCCCTTTGTAACAATACTCCCCATATAAAAATCGCATAAATGCGGTGTATCAGCAATATTCACCAGAATTCCTTCTTTTTGGGCATCCTTTGAAACTTTAACATTCACCTCCTTATCGTCGGTAGTGGCAATAACCAACTGATGTCCTTTCAAAAAAACCGATGTATATTTTTCATTAATAATGGTAACCTCTTTGTCGGCAATAAAGGCCATAGTTTCATCTCTGACCATTGGCGAAACCAAAGTAACTATAGCTTGCGGACTCGATTTAAACAGGAAAGTTAACTTTTCCAGGGCCACAAATCCGCCTCCAACAATTAAAATGCGGATATTTTCAAGTTTAATGAAAATGGGATAAAGATCATTCATATAAAGGCAGGTATCTGATGAATTTGATTTTTAAATTGGACGATAGAGGATTTGATAATGGGTCCAAAAATAAGCATTGCGGGCGCCTCTATTTCATTTTCAATGACCTGTAATTCAATTTGTTCCAAATCGGAAAGTAAAGTTTTTTCATTGGGTAAGGTTCCATTGGAAATGACAGCAACAGGGTAATTCAATGGTTTATATCGTTTAAAAATGGAAACAATTTCACCAATATTTCCCAGCCCCATAAAAACAATAACTGTTGCTGACGATTTGGCGGCTGGTAAAATATCCTTTGAAACGGTACCCCTTGAAGTCGTACCCGTTGTTATCCAAAAACTTTCCGCTACACCTCTTTGCGTAAGTGGTATTTTATGCCTGGCTGCGATACCGCTGAAGGAGGAAATTCCCGGAATTACCTCTGTATCAATTTTTGCATTTTGGGCCATTTCGAGTTCTTCATTTGCCCTTCCAAATACAAAAACATCTCCCCCCTTTAATCTGACCACCCGCTCTCCCTGACTAGCTAAGGTCACCATTTTAAGAGAAATATCCCGTTGTAAAATAGAATGTAACCCCGCTCTTTTACCCACATACATTTTAATGGCTCTTTTATTATAATCAAGTAAATCCTTATGAATCAATGCATCATAAAGAATATAGGTAGCCTGTTGAATCGCTTTTATCCCCTTTATGGTTATCAGTTCAGGATCGCCCGGGCCAGCACCGACTAATTTTATATTTCCTTTAATTAACTTGTTCATTTCTTTGATTTTTTATCCAATTGATCGTATTTGACGCCGTATCCAAGTAATTTTCAGCAAAAAAGAAAGTCAAAGTATCTGTCCTATTCTTATCGATAAGCGCTTCAAATGAAGTACCAAATTCAGGGTTAAAATCAGGAAAATGGATATCGAAAGCCTTTATAATGGATTCATGAGAGTTAACGGAAACATTTTTAGCGGTTAAAAGAGCTTTTGCTGCCCTAATTTGAGCGGCGTAAGCATGATAAACGGCATCACCAGGTTTACCTTCCTTTAAGGAATTTTCAGCCCATTCATACATTTCATCCGCCTCAAAAATCAAGGTTTGAATCAAATCTATCATTACACTGGCACACTCTCCCACGCCGATAGCCTTTTGATATTTGGTTTCATTTCCCCAATCTATAAAATCAATAGGAGTTAACTGACTGGTATCTGCAAATGATTTGAGATGCTGGAAAAAATAATCAGCGGATTTCCTATCGTAATATTCATTGAAATTTTCATTTTCAAGATGTTGACTTGAAAAATCATTTAATATCCAACGCAAAACATCGGGAACTTTTCTGGATGGCACTTTCAGTAATTTGTCAGCAAAACGTCCAAATCCATTACCCAAAAGTCCGCCCCCCAGTAAAACTTGTGTAGCCGGGGCAATCTGATTTCCCTGCTGGATGGTCATACCCTGAAACCCAATATTGGCAATGGTATGTTGCCCGCAAGCATTCATACAGCCACTTATTTTTATGGTCAATTGATAATCGGTAATTAAATCTTCAAACTCTTCCTCAATCACACGTTTCAGTTCCGATGCCAACCCCATGCTGCTGCCAATGCCGAGATTACATGTATCGGTTCCTGGACAAGCGGTTATATCATTAATACGTTCAAAACCAGGGGTTGCCAATCCAATTTCCTTCAATGCCATATATAAGGCAGAAATATTTTCTTCAGGAATATGCCTCAATAAAATACTTTGGGAAACGGTGAATCTACTATCATCACCAGCATAAATCTTTATAATATCAGCTAAAATCCTTGCCTTATGAGATGAAATATTTCCATTTTCTATGGGAATGCCAACGGCAAATAGGCCAGATTGCTTCTGTTTAAACACATTGGTTTTATACCATTTTTCATAAAGTAAATCTATCGGATTCGATAGGGCAAATAAGTTCGGTTGTGGGAAATGAGCAACATCAGATTCATTCAATAGGGGGGCACATTGATTATTTAACTCCAGATTCACCCATAGCATAAACTGCTCCAATCCCACTTCCTTGATTAAAAACTTAAGGCGGGCCTTATTCCTTTTTACTCTCTCCCCATATCGATCAAAAACCCTAATGATAGCCTCCGACATTGGAATTATTTGCTCTGCGGGAATAAAATCAAATAATACATCAGCACTTCTAGGTTGAGCTCCAATGCCACCACCTAGTAACATTCTAAAACCCTTAACATCATTTTCAATGACAGGAATAAATCCAAGGTCATGAAAATAGGTGTATGCAGTGTCAGAAGCAGAACTTGAAAACGCCACTTTTATTTTCCGTCCTAAATCCTGACAAATTGGATTTCTTAAAAAATAATCAAAGAATTGATTGGCATAAGGCGTAACATCAAAAGCCTCCTGTGGATCAATGCCCGCTAAAATAGAAGCTGTAATATTTCTCACTGTATTTCCACAAGCCTCTCGCAAGGTAATTTCATCCTTTTCCAATTCAGCCCATAATTCAGGGGTTTTGTCCAACGAAACATAATGAATCTGAATATCTTGTCTGGTCGTAATGTGCAAATTTCCCGTTGAATAAGTATCAGAAACATCGGCAATTCGAATCAATTGACGAGCGGTAAAACGACCTAAGGGTATTTTAATTCTGACCATTTGCACGCCATGTTG
>JAFMBH010000048.1 GCA_017858735.1 Bacteroidota bacterium | reverse complement strand
AGTTTTTTCTAATCATATACTCATAAATGAGTATTTTTCAAACCCAACCGTTCTTTATCGACCTATTTACCAGTTCCATGGTATTTTTTACATCACATTTTGACAGCATATTCCTTCTATGCGTGTTGACCGTTTCCTTTGAAATGAAAAATTCTTTAGCAATTTCTTCACTCGTTTTACCTTGAATCAGCTTATTCAATATTTCTTTTTCTCTCGGTGAAAACCGCTCTTCTGGTTTTAAAAAGGAAAATTTACCTTCAACCTTAACATTTTCATAAGTGGGTTCCCCATCCAACCCAATGAAAGAAAGAACTGGCAAGCCTTCTTTTTTCAAATCGGTAATATCCGAATGAATAACCATTGTCTTAACAATGGCTCCTTTTTCATCAGTTTCAATAGTTATCATTTGTTGTAACACCCTGATATAATGTCCTTCCTTATGTTTCAACCGATAATCATACCTTACCTTATACTTAAATATTTTTTCCACAGGCAATTCATTGAAAAATTCCCTTACTTTTGACTCATTAGCTATAACCACGGGTAAATCTATAGGATGAACCAATGAAAGCATTTTTTCCATAGACATTTCGGCCGGTTCATAACCCAGAACATCACGGGTACCTTTACTGAAATTATTAAGATTAACGTCTTTAATATCTGAAAGAAAAAAATAAGATTTCCCTATCATGAAGAGGGCTAACCTATTTTCCTGAAGGATATCAATGAAAGCTAGATTTTGTTTAATTGAATCACCATAACTTTGGTCATTCCAAATTTTATCTACTAATGTTTTAACTGGTTGATTCCTGTTCATTCGGAGTAATAGTTTAATTAAACAAACATAAATACAATCGTAGAATTAATCTGATTATTGACGTAAAAAGCAAGATTTTGACGTAAAATGCAGGGATTAGGGATAAAAAGCTGTTTAATATTTCAAAAAAACTAGTCACTCCTATTTTAAAAACATGCCTGAAAGATTAAAATTAAATGCCAGGAAATTTGAAGCTCATAATGATGCCAGAATATTAGATTTATTAGAAGGAGCAGCTTACCTTTCGGATAAACAATAATGGGTAAAAATGGGACAAGTCAATTTGGCATTCATCACCACACTAGCATTTATCTTCATCGGATTTTTATTAAAAACGGGAGGAATTATCAAAGAGCAGGAAGGAAAAGTTTTATCCCGCCTGCTCATGCATACCACTTTTCCAGCCTTAATGATTGTCTCGACCATTCGCATTGACTTGAATTTTCGGTTATTTTTAATCCCCCTTTTTGCTATAGGTATTTCAGCGATCATGCTTACCATTGCTTTTTTCCTTTTTAAAAAAGAAAAAAATTCCATCCGGGGAGTTTTATCTATGGGATCAGGAGGCTGGAATGTTGGCCTGTTTGGATTCCCCCTTATTGAATCTATATGGGGCGCTAAAGCCCTTTTGTTTGCCATTATGTATGACATTGGAAATACCTTTTTAGCTTTTGGCGTTTTATACCCCATTGGAAGTCATTTTTCTGAGGTTCCATCCAGGGGAAAACTTAATATGCTAAAAAAAGTCCTTCTTTTACCCCCCGTACTGGGGATGATTATGGGATTGTCTCTTAATGTAAGTAATATTCCTTTGCCTAATATTTTAGAAGACGTATTAACAACGCTGGCTAAAGCAAATAAACCCTTAGTTTTACTTTTACTGGGTATTTATTTAAGTTTTAACCTGGATAAAAATCAATTTAATGGTATTCTTAAGGTATTATTCATTCGATATGGGATAGGTCTTTTAACCATTATGGCTATTTATCTTTTATTACCCAAGTCATTAATGAGCAGCGTTTTGATAGCATTGGTCATTTTACCTGTAGGCATGAGCGTTTTACTGTTTTCAGACGAGCTTGGTTTCGATGCAAAAATAGCTGGAACAATGGCAAATTTGTCTTTATTGATAAGCTTTGGCTTACTTTGGCTCGTGATTACCATGTTACAACTTTATTAGATTTTAGAAGAATTTAATAGCCAGGTAATGGCGTACCATTTTCATCTGTCGTTAGAATATCTGAAAAATAGTCGAAAAATGGTAACATTTGACTAAAAGTATAGACTGCTTGCTCCATAAATTGCTTAGACAAAACCTCCTCATCGGAAAATTTCCTGATTAAGAGATACTGTTTAAATTTCAACCATGCTATATTTTCGTGATCTTTTGAATATAACTGAGGCGCTGTTTTCAGTTTCTCTCCCTGCAGTTCACCAAACAATTTTTTAAAATCAGGTGCTTGCGTTATTTTATTTATCGTAGAAGCATCAACAGCTAACTCTTGTCTGATTCTTTTTACATCGGCTGGTTCCGGATCCCAAAAACCACCTCCAATAAATGATTCACCTGGTTGGATATGCAAATAATAACCCCCTCTTTTCCATTTAGTAGCTCTGGAAATACCCACACTAAAATGTGTTTTATAGGGTAATTTATCTTTGGAGAAACGCACATCCCGATAAATTCTAAACACACTTTTTCCTTCCAATACATCGAAGGACTCCATTTTCAAGTATAATTCATCAGAAAATAATTTGAAATGGGCAAGTTCTTTTTGGAAAACAGGCTTGTTTAAGGTAAACCATTCACGATGATTATTTTGAGCTAAGGTTGAAAGAAAATCCAGAAGAGATTGGGTAAGTTGCATCCTTTGTATTTTAAAATAATTTAGCGTGCCAATAGCAATCAAAATTAACAGATTAAAACAAAAGATGATAATAAAAAAATGCCTGGGAGTAATTAT
This sequence comes from Bacteroidota bacterium, assembly GCA_017858735.1. Classification (GTDB taxonomy): domain Bacteria; phylum Bacteroidota; class Bacteroidia; order Chitinophagales; family Saprospiraceae; genus BJGN01. Next base: position 21,984 of record JAFMBH010000048.1, on the reverse strand, counting down.
TAAACAAATTTAAGTTATTAAAACCAATATTGAAACTACATAATGACGTAGTTTTTTTAAGTATTACTAATATCATTAAATATTAGTCAACTCATAAAAAAAATAAAGGCCTGCACCTTAAAAAAAACATGCAGGTTACCTATTACTCTCGATTTAAGAGACGTAATATAGAACAACATTCCTGAAAAAGGGACATACTTGTAATAAAAATTTAAAATAGTCCCCCAGAATACAATCTTTATACTTTATTTAAAATTTAACCCTACTAAAAAGAATTTTTTACCACTAAAAAAAGGCTACAATAAATTGCAGCCTTTCTAACTTGGAGTAATTATAAATCAATGAAGAATTAAAATTCACTATTGAATAAACAAATATAAACCTAAATATCTGATAATTAACCTACATAAAAATGTAGGGGCTAAAAAACCCTAATAAATCAACAAGAAACCGTATAAAAACCGTAGTAGAAATATAAAATACAGTACTAATTACAAGTAAAAAATTCAAATCTCCTAAGTTTTTAGTCTTTAAAAGCGTAATCAGCGGCTCTTGCTGTCAAAGCCATATAGGATTAGCAGGCATGTCCTAACCAGATATCTGTTTAAAATCAACTTTATCAAAGACTTCCACAATATCTATTTCCTTGTTTGGTTACTTTTGTCTAAATTTAAAACGAAGATTTGAATTTTCAAAATTGTATGCCCTAAAAGGCAACCAATGTTCCACCATTCCCGTTAGTGATTAAAAAATAAAGAGATGAAAAAATATTTGATCTATTTGGGAATAGCTTGTAGCATTTCGCTTAATGTTGGTGCACAAACTGATTCCCTGGACTTATTACTTCAATTAGGAAGTGAGGAACCCGTTGAATTGATTCCAAAACGTATGATTTTCACCCAACGTATGTTGTGGGGAGAAAAAGGGTTAATGCGAACGCTAAAAGTAGCTCCATTAACGGATCATGGACGAGAAACGGAGTTAAAAATACGACGTGGCATGTTGGTCACCCACCAGGTATTAGGTTTTGCTACCTTGGCTGGAATGGTTGCTCAGGGTATTGTAGGCTCAAAGTTATACGATGGCGATTATAAAATTAAAGACTTGCACGAAGGACTTGGTACTGCGGTAAATATTACCTATTTCACCACCGCCGGACTCAGTTTATTTACCCCTCCGCCACTCATTTCAAGACAGGTAAAAGGATTAAACGGTATAAAGATGCATAAAACATTGGCGGTTGTTCACTTATCGGCTATGATTGCCACCAATTTATTGGCTGATAATGCTGGAGACCCCAAAATAAAACCCCTTCACCGGGCTACTGCCTTTACTGCTTTTGGTAGTTTTTTTGGTGCCATGTTAGTTATGAAATTTTAAAAATAAGACCATGAAAATATCTTCGCTTTTAATCCTTGCTATAGGATTCATGATTAGTTCCTCCTTTACCACAGTGGCTGATCAAACTTTACGAGCTGACAAAACAAAATCGTTCCTTTCCTACAGCGCCAATCATTCACTTCATGCCTGGACGGGCACAAGTAAAAAGGTAGATTGTCTATTAATATACGATGAAGAGACGAAATCTTTCAAAAAAGTGGCTGTAAGTACTAATGTGGCTGATTTTGACAGTAAAAATTCAAGTAGAGACGGTCACGCTCTGGAAGTGCTGGACGCCATTAAATATCCAAAAGTTACCTTTGGCAGCACCGCTATTGAACCAACAAAAGATGGTAAATTAAAAATAAGTGGTAAGCTAAATTTCCACGGTAAAGCAAAAGATATTACTTTTGAAGTTGACTATAAATTGACAGATAAAGAAATTAATGTAAGTGGAGGCTTTCCTGTTTCTATGACCGAATTTGAGGTGGAACGCCCTTCTTTTATGTTGATTAAAACAGATGATATTCTGGAAATTAAGTTCAATATCGTTTTTTTAAAAAACTAACTTATGCGTTTAATTTCTTTCCTTTTCGTTCTTTTCCTGACTGATCTGACGGCACAATCCATTGATAAATCCTCCTTTGTTCAAACAGAAAAAGGTGATTTTATTCTTGATAATAAGGCTTATACCTACATAGGAGCTAACTATTGGTATGCTGCATTTGTTTCGATGGATCAAAAAGGAAAAGAACGAATCGTAAGGGAACTGGATTTTTTAAAAGAGGCTGGCGTAATGAATTTGCGCCTGATGGCTTCCGGTGAAGGTCCAAAAACGGAACCTTTTCGGATAACCCCTACCCTGCAGGAATCGGTAGGTGATTGGAACGAAGATGTTTTAGCAGGCCTTGACTTTGTCCTGGCTGAAATGGGTAAAAGGAACATGAAAGGCGTTTTGTGCCTCAATAATTTCTTTTACTGGTCCGGTGGAATGGCTCAATACGTTTCCTGGTTTACCGGCGAAAAAATTCCTTATCCGGAAGAGCATGGTTGGGATAAGTATATGCGGTTTTCAGCAAGATTTTATACCCTTCCCAAAGCGACAAAATTATATTATGATCTGATTGAAAAATTAGTTTCCAGAAAAAATACCATCACAAACGTTTCGTATATAAATGATCCAACCATCATGTCCTGGCAATTAGCCAATGAGCCGAGAGAATTTGGTCACGATAAAAAGTATTTTAAATGGGTGAAAAAATCCAGTAATCTCATTCGACAATTAGATGAAAATCATCTTATTTGTATTGGAAATGAAGGTATCTTAGATAATTTAGTTGGGTCAACCTATAAGAAAACAGCTGCTTTAAAAAATATAAATTACCTAACGGTGCATTTGTGGCCAGAAAACTGGGGTTGGTATGCGCCTAAAAATCCTGATGAATCTTTTGAGACTACCAAAATAAAATCTAAAGCCTACATAGAAAAAAATGCCGAGGTATCAAAGTCTGTGCTTAAACCTATCGTACTGGAAGAATTTGGGATGGCACGTGATGGTGGAAGTTATGAGGCTATTGCAGAGGTAAATATGAGAAATAAATTTTATCAATTCTTGTATGAAACAACCTTAGGAAACCCAAATTCACCTTATCGCGGAATGAATTTTTGGGCTATTGGTGGGGAAGGGAAACCTCGACAGCCAGAAACTTTTTGGCAAGCGGGGGATGATTACATTGGCGATCCGCCACATGAAAAACAAGGGTGGTATTCTGTTTATTTTACAGATTCGTCGACCTTTGAATGGCTAAAAAAAGTGCAGAAATAAGCCTTTTTAACCCTTAATTTTCTCGTTCCAATAACTGGAAAGCTACTTTTCTTAGTAATTCCTTTTTTTCTGTCATAACCTGAACTTCCTCTAAAGACTTCATTCCTTTTTCAAAGTAATATTGTTTTCTGCGTTTAGCTTCGTCGGGAATATTCAATTCCGTTAAAATAGCAGTGACCTTTTTTACTTTTTCCTGAGGTGTGAGGACATTTTCAGTATTAAACAAATCTAATAAATCTTGTTTCTGATGTTGGTTTCCTAATTCTAAGGCTTTCAGAATAAGAAAGGTTTTTTTGTTCTGAATAATATCTCCACCTATTTGCTTACCAACTTGAGCTTGTGAACCGAAAGTATCTAAATAATCATCCTGAATTTGAAATGCTACGCCAATATTAAGACCAAAGTCGTATAATTTTAAGGCATCACTTTCCGTGGCACCTGCGGCAATGGCCCCCATTTTCAGGGCGCCGGCAATTAAAACAGCCGTTTTCAGAGAAATCATTTTTTCATACGCTGCAAGCGTTACTTCCGACGATGCTTCAAATAACATATCCATTTCCTGACCTTCACAAACTTCCCTGGCAAATTGGTTGAAAATGTGAACCAGACTAGGAATATTGGCAGGAACTTTAAAACGAAGCAATGATTCGTAAGCAAGAATCAACATCACATCTCCCGAAAGAATACCTGTATTCACTCCATATTTGGAATGAACCGTTAGTTTCCCTCTTCTCATTTCAGCCTGATCCATAATATCGTCATGAACCAAAGTAAAATTATGAAAAACCTCTACCGCATGAGCGATACAAAGGGCTTTGTCTATTTTATTATCATATAACTCAAAAGCCATAAGTGAAAATAAAGGTCTAAGCCGTTTTCCACCGAGGCTTAAAATATAATTTACAGGTTCATACAGCGAAATGGGTTCCTTTTTGTAGCTATTTTCATTTAAATAAGTCGCGTAAAGTGACTGAAGTTCATCGAGGGTGTGCATTAGAAAACTATTTGAAGGCAAAGATATTTAAATTGACGTTTTCTCTTTTCTAAATCTTTATATTTGACAAAAATTTAATGACGTTGAAAAAGATCTGGGATATAATAATTATAGGGGGAGGTCCTACTGGAATTAACTGCGCGATAGAAGCTGGAAAGGCAAATTTATCAGCGCTTATTTTAGAAAAAGGCGTCATTACCAATTCATTATTTCATTTTCCCGTTAATATGACTTTTTTCTCCACCTCCAGGTTACTAGAAATAGGTCAAATTCCCTTTGTTTCCCATAATGATAAACCGACAAGACAAGAAGCTTTAGAATATTACCGCAGGTTGATTCAACATTTTAAATTGAATTATCATACTTATGAAGATGTACAGGATATCTTTCCAAATGATAATCCTGTTCTTAACTTTGGATATAAAGTCAAAACTAGTAAAGAAGAATATAATTGTAAAAACATAGTGATTGCCACCGGATTTTATGACAAACCTGTCCTTCTGAACATTCCCGGAGAGGAGCTACCTAAGGTAAGGCATTATTACGATGATCCCCACCGATACATCAATCAAAAAGTCGTTATTATTGGTGCTGCAAATTCTGCCTGTGACGCCGCGTTGGAAATATGGCAAAAAGGAGGGGAAGTGACTATGGTCATCAGAGGCAATGAAATAAGTCCAAGAGTTAAATACTGGATAAAACCCAATATAGAAAACCGGATAAAGGAAGGCAGCATTACCGCATATTTCAATAGTGAAGTCCTTGAAATATTACCGGGTAAGATGCTGATAAAAAGGGACAAGGACACTATTTCCCTTGACAATGATTGGGTACTTGCCTTGACTGGTTACCAGCCAAACATTGATTTTCTGGAGCATTTGGGACTAACATTTGAAAACCAAATAAATTGTAAGCCATCTTTTGACGAAACAACCTTAGAGACGAACTTAAAAGGAGTTTATATTGCAGGAGTAGTGTGCGGCGGTATGGAAACCAGTAAACTATTTATTGAAAATACCCGGGATCATGCGGAGAGAATAATAGGGAATATCCTGCTGAAAAACTCACCAGCAGTTTTGGAGGATTAAATTATTTGTCTTTCAACAACTCAAACTTAAACTTATAACCTTGAATATCAGTTTGAAGAACAAGTTTTGTCTCTGATAATTCTATTATATTTAAAAATAAGTTCTCCGTTCCAGCTAATGCTATAATATCTTCACCTTCTAATTTATAGGTCAGCCTTTCGTCCTGACCATTCAAATTAGTTGTTACCTCTCCTGATTTATTAAAATCAAAGTATAAACCGGCAAGAGAATCAGTTTCTTTTTCATTCCTAAAACCTTTATCTAATAGCCATTTATGGGAGAGATTATTTAAGATAGCCTCCTTATTATGACAACCTTGAATAAAAAAGGATAAACAACAAATAATGGTAAAGAACCGAGGAGTAAAGTTTTTCATCACAAATAATAAGTAGTTTCAAATTTAGCTGCTAATGTAAACATTAAAATTCAAAAAAAATAAGCGCAAAACAATAAATGTCAAGCGCTTATTTTTCAATAATATAAAAGAACTATATTATTTTCCTGCAGAAACTTCGAAATCAAAAGACAACTTTTCCCAACTAAAAGTAACTTTCCCGTTTTTATTCAAAGCGAAAGATAGTTGTTCTGTTAACTCTGTTCCCATTTTTGGTGTAACCATTACACGCAGTGCATCTTCAGACTCTTTGTAATCTGTACTACCCCATAAATCAGTTTGCTTATTAAATATAAGTGTCCATTCAGATTTACCTGGAATGGTAAAAAAAGAATAGGTTCCGGCAGCTAATGCTTTTCCGTTAATTTTTACTGCTTTTGAGCAGGTGAAAGTGGTTGCTGCATTGGCACCTGTACGCCAAACTTTATCATAAGATACTAACGCACCCCAAATAGATCTGCCCTTAACCGATGGAGCACTCCATTTCATAGAAATTTCAGCTGCACCAACTTTTGCTGAAGCTTCCATAGGAGGACTTGCAGGTTTTGACTGAGCAGAAAGAAAAGAAGGCAGGCAAAAAATGGCAGCAGATAAAATCGCTGACAAAATGAAATTATTTTTACGCATTTTGTAAAATTTGAGTTTTAAAAATTAATAATCTAAGAACGAAAAAAAAGCCATTCAGTTTTATAAAGTAGCATCTATTTTTGAGATGCTCTATATAATCTATCATTAATAGCAATCCCCAGACCTTCGTCAGGCAATTTTTCAGCTAAAATATGAGTGATATCTGCCTCGTCCATTTCCCTTAAAAAGGAAAATAATCTGTGTGCAGATTCTTCATAATCAGCTGATTCTGACAAAACCCATTGATTTTTAGTATCTATTTCTGACCACCTTTCTTTAAAACACAGCACGGCAGCGTTCTTATGCTGCCCCATTGAAAGTAAGCTTTCTTTATCGCCTAAAAACAAAGGTTTTTTCGGTGCATAATGGCTTAAAATCATACCAGGCGACTCAGGATGCGAAGATGATACATTCATTTTAATGTCTCCTTTATACACGGAACGAATATTTTCCAAACTCAGTCCTCCAAGACGGTAGATCACTAAATCATCCATCTCCATACCAACAATCGTACTTTCTATGCCAATTTGACATCTTCCACCATCTAAAACAAAGGGTATCTTCACACCAAGTTGTTTAACAACGTGTTCAGGCGTAGTTGGGCTTATATACCCAAATGGATTCGCACTGGGTGCTGCCAGTGGAAACGGAATAGAGGAAAGCAAAGCCAGAGTAAGCGGATGATCGGGCATTCTTATAGCTACTCTGGGTAAACCGGAGCTTACAATATCCGGAATAATATCCCTTTTTGGTACTAAAATGGTAAGAGGTCCCGGCCAAAAAGCTTTCACCAAATCATTCAGCGGCTCAGGTACCTCCGTTGCCAGGGAAGTCAACTGGGAATAATCTCCAATATGTAAAATGAGCGGATCAAAAAAAGGCCTGTTTTTAATGGCGAAAATTTTAGCCACTACCTCACCCTTTAATCCGTTTCCAGCTAAACCGTAAACTGTTTCAGTAGGTAAACCAATAATTTCGTTGGCAATCAAATGGTTTTTTGCCCTTTCAATATCAATTCCAATGTCGGCAAGCATATCAAATGTATTTCAAACGTGGATGTCTCTGCATAAAATAAAATCCTACCATAGAACCGAGGCATAAAAAGCCATTTAAGGCCCATAGACTTGAATATCCATAGTTTTCAATAAAGAAGGAACCCAAACCCGGCGCAATGATATGAGCCAATGAATAGGCCATGGCATATAACGCCATATATTGCCCTCTTCGACCTTCCGACGCCTGATTCATAGCGAAGGAATTTGCAAAAGGCATATTAAAAATCTCCCCTAAAGTGAGGATTACCAGGGAAATAACGGCAACCCACCAAGCTGTGAATCCTGGAATCAATAAGAGAAAAGATAAACCAAGAAAACCAGAACCCAAAGCGATAAGTAATAATTTGGGTATTTTATTTTCCAGTTTATGTACCAGTGGCATTTCAAAAAGTACAATCATCATTCCATTCATTGCTAAAAGAAGCCCTATTTGACTTTCATTGAGCATAAAATGTTCTTTATAATACATGGGGATGAGCAGAAAAAATTGCATGAATCCTAAGGATGTAAAAACGAGGAAACCAATGAAAATTAAAAAATTGACATCTTTGTAGGCGGATAATCCTAACACTGGCATTTTCTCTACAGGGCTCGATGTTTTATTCGTTTTGTATGGAATAAAAATGCGCATAAATATGGCTGCGGCAATACAGGTAAGGCCATCCGCCCAAAACAAGCCAGCAAAACCTATGTTGTAAGCAATAAATCCACCTATCGCCGGACCAACTGAAATACCCAGATTTACCGCTAATCGTATAAGCGAAGTACCTCTTGTTTGATACGTTCCCTCCGAGTAAGAAGCTAATCCGGTATAAATGGCTGGTCTGAAAGCCTCCCCCACCATGCCTAAAATGGTGATTGCAATACACCAAGCCAGAAAAGAGCTTAGGAATCCCAGAAGTATAAACGACAGACCGCCCAGGAAAAGAGACCAAAAAAGCACGGGATAAAAACCGATTTTATCGGTTAATTTTCCACCAGAATAGGTTCCTATCAAGGAACCCACACCGAATACACTCATTATAATACCTATTTCCAGATAGGAAAATCCCATTTTACCTTTCAGATAAATGGTGAGAAAGGGAACAACCATCGTCCCACTTCTATTTATAAGAGAGACCAATGCTAATAGCCAGACTTCTTTGTTAATACCTGAAAAGGCATCTTTATATAAATGCCAGGTTTTTGTGAACATTTTTATTTATTTCCAGGTACTTTTAGGCCTTGGAATAAGAAAATAATTTACCTGCCGACCATCTATGTAAGAAACCTTTTTCCCGTCAAAATAAGCATCTTCCTCCATCATCATTCTTATTTCTTTATTCCACTCTGGTATAAAAACACGGGTATTTAATTCAATAGAATAGGCCGTTCCAGGGGTAATTTGATAATCGCCAGTTATTGGTACCCCACCTTGCTGGTCCCAAAGCCCTATGGTTGGCCCTGCGCCATGTCCGTGAAAACCAATAGGATGACTATAAATAGAAGGCTTCAACCCAGCGGCAACGGCTTTTGTTAAAGCTTCTTTCAGCACTTCATTCCCCGTTTTACCATCCTGAAAGGCATCGGTTAAAAAATCCATTAATTTTAGGCCTTGATTGAAAGCTTCTTTTAAATAAGGCGGCGCATCGTGCTCTCCAATACGACAGATGTAAGCATTCTCTTGTGTATCAGTATGTAATCCCAAATAGGAAATACCAAAATCGACATGCACCAGATCGCCAGGTTGAATAATAGAGTTATCAGGCCTTCTTGAAAATTCTCTTTGTGCCTCATTTGAATCAACTTCTCCTCGTTGAACATCTACGGTAGGGTGAAACCAGGCGGAGAGACCAAGGGAAGAAATTTTCTCACGATACCACCACACGACGTCTTCTGTTTTAGTAACACCAGGAGTAATTACTTCCTCTGAAAAACCTTGTGCTATGATTTCATGGGCAATACGCATGATATGGCGGTAAGCTGCCATTTCCTCCGGAATTCGTTTTTCCAGCCAGCCAACAGCTAATTTTTCTGCCGACACTACCCTACTTTTAAAATTCGCAGGAATTGATTCCATCAATTTATCATGATGAAAAGAAGAGATTCCATCTGCATGACCAAAATTAGCTGACTTATTTATGGCTATTTTCCTCGGATTTTTTTCAATTATAATCTCGGCTAACCTTTTCCATTGATCAGGCTGTTTTTCCGGATCCCATGATTTTTTAAAAATTTCACCGACATCATACCTGGCGACGGAATACGTTTCTATTTCTCTTCCATTATCATAAATAACCAACATAGTAGTTCTTCTGGCCGAAAGCCAGGTGGCCGGAAGCATGGTTTTCATAATGGGATCTTCATTATATTCCCTGGAAATGACCAACCACATATCAATACCTTCTCTCCTCATCAAAGAGGGAGTAACTTGTTTAAAACGTTCTTTCAACCAAGAATCTCTGACTTCTGCCTGCTCTTTGAGGCTTAATATTTCAAAATTTTGGCCAGTAGCAGCACGCACTACTAATAAAAAACTTAATAGAAAAAGGATATTTTTCATACAAATTCAGCTTTGAGTCGTTCAAATATTAATTCATAAAAACTAGGTAACATGGAAATACCGGTAGGTGTTAAAATCTGAATTAATCTCCAGCCTTCCTTGGTTTCAGTCTGAATAACCTTTCGATAATCCTGTTTGGGTAAACCACTCCATATACTTGTTCTGATTCTTACAAACTTATATTCGTACATATTAATTATTATCGTTATTTGAATGTTGAGGATTGAAAAAGGAATCAATACTTTCCTGAATTTCTGAATCACCACCATTGCCGGGGCTAAAAAAGGTTGATTCCATTATATTATGATACCCTGTTTGTTCATCATTCAATTTCAGAATATCCAACATCATTTTTAATAAACGTTCGTCCTGAGTTTCCAAAATCTGTTGAATCAATATTTTTTTTAACTCATTCATAACTAAGGTTGTAAAGCCTTTTCACAGTTATTTGGCATAGAGGCGATCCAGTCGCTGATTAACTGAATACCCTCCTCATGTTTTATCATTCTGCCTAGTTCAGGCATCATAACGCCAGGATCTTCACTTTTCATCCTATATAAGAGGATAGAAGCCTCAGGTTGACCAGGTTGAATATCAAACTTTAAATTTCCCGCTCCTTTCCCAGCTGCCACCGGTGTTTTACAAATCCCCAATTTCTTCCTATCTTCCATAGTAGTCAACAAAAATAAACCCGTGGTATGAGCGCTACCATTTTCCCTATGGCAATGTCCACAATTGACCTGTAGATAAGCTAAAGATCTTTCTTCCAATGATTTAGATTTATCCTGCCAATCTGCTAAGGGCTTATGGTTTGGTTTTTTAGTGTAATTTTTTGCCAGATAACCTACTGATTGCCATTTTGTGACCTGATTCATTTTCCCATCCGGATAAATGACGTCTTTATCCAGATTCTGGACGATAGGACCTAAAGGCTTAATGATATTATCACGATTATGGCAACTTTTACATTGATTTTTATTTGGAACAGCATAATCCACAGATTTTGCCAAACCCTTTTTATCAACAAAAGCAGCGTTTAAAATATCACCTACCGGATTATAAAAAGCATCAGAATCATCTTCATTCCAAACATAAGAATAAGCTTTCCACTCTTCTCCGGACTTTACCAAAAGTCTGGTTTCCATCATATCCCAATTTTCATTTTCATTAGAGAAGTCAGCTGGATAATAAAAATGTTTTATTAAAATGGTACCCAATGGAAATTGAACAACCCCTTCTGCATCTATTTGAGCTTCAGCGCCTTCTGGCATCCAAACGAATCTTTTCTTAAAAGCATAATCTGTAAACAAGGAAGTGATAGGTTCATAAGGCAACACCCTATCCCTGGGTTGAAGGGAAGCTAAGGGAGAATCAAAAAATCCATATTCTGACAGAGATGGAAGGGGAAATTTATCTATAGCTGTATTAATGGCCTCTGGAACAGGCACGTCAACCAGTGCAAATGACTTTTCAACGGGTAAATCTCCTTTTTTTGCTGGTTCACAGTTTACCAACACAAAAGAAAGGAAGAGGAGAAAAGATATTTTGTGAAAAACAGACATTTTATCCTTTTTATTTTTTACATATATGAACGGACATATCAGTCAAGACCTTATCGAAATCGTTTCCGGCATCAACATTGGCGAAACGCAGGTCGGGTTGATTTTGTTCAATACATAGAAACATTGGATTTTTACCTGACCATTCGGGATTCAGGATACCATCATAAAGGATATCCTGTGACTTTCCCCAGAAGAGCATAATCACCATTTTACCAAAATCACTTCTCCAATCCGGGAAAGATTTTGACCTTTTATAAATATTATTTCGCAGGGAAATATTGTAAGTGTAAGGATTATAGTTATTGTCCTTATATTTCTTTTGGGTAATCCCATAACTTGCTATAGCTGTTCCAATGGTCTTATGTCCAAGGATTTGATTATCATAAATAGCCACTGATTTTGCGGCAAGGAGAATGACACCAGTACCGGCGGGAACGATACCCACGATATTTCCTTTTGGCGCAAAATTCGTTAAATTATTATTGCGGATTACATTATTGTACACTCTGCAATCGAAGCCATTTCCGGCGGGTAATTCTGGCAAATCAAAAACGAGAATGCCCCCTGTATTCCCTTCAGCGAGGTTATTAAAAACGGCAGAATGCTTACAATTTTCAATTTCGATGCCTGCCACATTTCCGTGAGCATGACAATTTCTCACAATCACATCAGTTGATTGACCAACATAAATACCTGCATCAGAGGCGTAGGAAGCCTCACAACCTTCGATTAAAACATTTTTACATGCCACAGGATATATGCCATAGCCACCATTTGACTCTTTTGGCCCCCCTGTCCATGTAGTGCGAATATTCCTTAAGGTAACCGAGGTGGCATCCTGAATTTTAATGGCATCTCCTTTTGTATCTTGAATAGTCAGATCGCTAAGTATCACAGAATCAGCGATAATTCTAATACCTTCCGCACCTACCTTTTGGCCTAAAAAGGAAATAACGGTATTCAGTTTTCCCGCACCACGGATGGTAACACCAGGAATACCTTCTAATGAAAGAGGCCTGTCAAAATAGAAAGTACCTGCAGGTATTTCAATAATATCGCCAGGCCTTGCGTCCATCAATTTACCTTGCAATTGATTGTATATGGTTGAATCAACCCTTGGTGCAATTAACTCCTTTTCAGTACAAGACGAAAAGAAGAGAAACAGGAAGGATAAAAGTCCAAAAACAGGTGTTGAAATATTCATTTTCATAAACTTTAAGTATAAATGGTTACTTGCTCCAAATGTAAGGTTTTTAAGTTTAAAAAAAAGGGGGTAAGATATAATTTATGAAAACAAGACGGGTAGCGTATTTTAACTTAGTTATCGTATTTTTGGAAAAAAAAGATGAACGAGGAAATCACCATGCCTGATTCCCTACATATTGCTGGCAGCCTTACTTATTGTACCGTCATTTTACCCTTAGCGCTGGATAGATTATATACTTATGCCGTTCCAGAGGAATTGGTATCTAAGGTTACTATTGGCATGCGTGTCGAGGTCCAATTCGGCAAAAAAAAGAGGTACGCTGCCATCATTTACAGCATCAATAATACAAAACCAGCAGGTCATACACCAAAATATCTGTTGGGTTTAATTGACGAAAAACCATTGGTGAATGTATTTCAAATACAATTCTGGACTTGGATGTCCACCTATTATTGCTGCAGTCTGGGTGAAATTATGCAGGCAGCCCTTCCTTCCAATCTAAAACTTTCCAGTGAATCGTTAATCATTTTACTCCCCCAGTTACCTTTTGACCCTCTTTCTTTACCCGACAAGGAATATCTTATTATTGAAGCCCTTTCAGGCAGAGAATATCTTCATCTTCAGGACATACAAGATATGTTGGGCATCAAAACCATTTATCCGGTCATCAAAAATCTAATTGAAAAAGGTTTTATTGAAATAAAGGAAGACCTCAAAGACCCCTATAAACCTCCCACCGTTTTTTTTGTAAACCTCCAGGAGCCCTATTTATCAAAACAGGAGTTAATTGGCCCCCTTTTCACTAAAATAAGTAAATCTCCCAAGCAGGAACAACTACTTTTGACCTACTTCCAATTGAAAAACGAAAAAAGCCAGGTTACCCGAAAAGAGTTGTTGAAAAGGTCAGGGATGGATGGCTCGGTTCTTTCTGCATTGGTCAAAAAAAATATTTTACAAGTCGATGAAATTCTCTTTAATATGCCCTTATGGAAAGAGGGGATTGAAAATGAAATAAAATTAACCCCTAAGCAATCGATAGCCTATAAAGCTATTCAGGATTTTCACCAGGAAAATAAGGTGGTTTTATTGCAAGGTATTACAGGAAGTGGGAAGACGCAGATTTACATGAAATTTATGCACGAGGTAATTAGCCAGGGTGGACAGGTTTTATACCTTCTGCCGGAAATTGCCCTGTCAAACCAGGTTACCAGCCGATTACAAGCTGTTTTTCACGACAAAGTACTGGTTTACCATTCCAGATTAACAGACAAGCAGCGGGTTGAAAGCTGGCAGCAGGTAAAAGATGGAAAACCATTATTGGTTGGTGCCAGATCTTCTCTATTTCTGCCATTTTCCAATCTGAAATTAATTATTGTGGACGAGGAACATGATCCTTCTTACAAACAAAATGAACCAAATCCGAGATATCAGGGTCGCGATGCCGCCATTTATTTAGCCCATATCTGGAAATCTCCTGTAATTTTAGGAACGGCAACGCCTTCTTTGGAATCCTATTATCATAGTAAAACAGGAAAATATGGCTGGGTAAAACTCGATGAGCGTTATGGTGGCACTATTCTTCCAAAGGTAACGATGATAAATCTGGTGGAGGAAAAGAAAAATAAAAGAATGATTCAGGAGTTTTCTGAAACAATCCTTGAGGCAATGCGGGAGCGGCTAACCAATAAAGAGCAAATCATTTTATTTCAAAATCGGAGAGGCTTTGCCCCTACCCTGCGCTGTACCACTTGCGGCTGGCATTCAGAATGTATCCATTGCGATGTCAGTTTAACCTATCATAAATCGAGGCAAGGATTAAAATGTCACTATTGCGGGTATTATACCCCTGCTCCAACCCAATGTCCTGCCTGTGGAAGTAAAGAAATACTTCTTCAAGGATTTGGTACCGAAAAAATTGAAGCCGAGTTACAAGTAATTTTACCGGAGGCCAGAATAGCGCGTATGGACATGGATACCGTAAAATCTAAATTTGCACATAACCGTTTAATTCAGGAATTTGAGGAAGGAGAATTGGATATTTTGATTGGAACACAGATGGTTACAAAAGGATTAGATTTTGCAAACGTAGGCATGGTTGGTATTTTAAGTGCTGACCAATTAATGCAATATCCCGATTTCAGAGCAGGGGAAAGAGCTTTTCAATTAATGACTCAGGTAAGTGGAAGGGCGGGAAGAAGAACACGCCAAGGTCAGGTTTACATTCAGTCCATGAATATTTCCAGTCCCGTTCTCATCGATATTCTGGAAAATGAAACAGAAAGATATTACGAAAGGGAACTCAGTGAAAGAGAACAATTTCAATATCCGCCATTTAAAAGGCTAATACGTATTTCCCTGAAACATGTTGATCCTGATACTGTTAACCAGGCGGCTAACTCATTGAAAGACTATTTATTTCCCATCTTTGGCAACCGATTGAAAGGTCCGGCCGTTCCCTATATTGGCAGGGTAAGAAATAACTATCTCATCGATTTTTTATTAAAACTGGACAATGGGAATAGTAAATTACAAGAGGCGAAGGTCATGCTTTTGGGTGCACAACAATTGCTTAAAAGTAATAAATCTTTTTCCTCGGTAAGATTTATCATTGACGTTGACCCGAATTAATTCTTTAAATAATTTGAATTTTCAGATTATGGTAGGGCGCAAGAATAGGATTCTGCGGATTAAGCTCCGTGATAATGCCATCTATTTCTGATAGATTACAAACCCTCATTTTCCTTACAGAATTTAATTTTTCAGCAATAGCTAAGGCATAAACCTTTCTTGACGCTTTTATCATGGCCCTTTTAACGGTAACAATCTCCATTTCAAGCTCCGTCAACCCCTCTTTCGCATCAATGCCATTCACACCCAAAAAGCAAATATCGGGTCGAATTTCACCTAAATGCTGAATGACTTCCCCACCAACGGCAATTTTTGCACTTTTCGAGAGATTTCCCCCAATAAATAAGGTTTCACTATTAGGGTGTTCCATTAATTGCATAGCCGTTGACAAGCTCACGGTGACAAAAGTTACGCGCAACTCGGGAGGAAGAATTCTGGCAATTTCCAAATTTGTTGACCCGCCTGATATCAGCACCAACATATCATCTTTGAGCATACTAATGGCCTTTCTGGCGATAATCGTTTTTTCCTGATAAGCATATATATCATTTTCCTTATAAGAATAAGCCTGATAGGACTTGCTCAAAGCCCCTCCTCTTACTTTGATTAACTTATCATCATCGGCAAGTTCCTGAAGATCTCTGCGAATGGTATCATCAGAAACACCCAATTTCTGACTCAAATCAGAGAGGATAACCTTATTGTGAATATTCACCTCCCTCAAAATCAATGAAAGTCTTTCTTTTTTTAACATGGCTACAATAAATAAAAAAGCAATCTACTCTTTTTTGGGGAATAGATTGCCAGGTAATAACATTTTAAAAGGGTGGTTAGTTAGCAGAATCTGCTGATGTGTTTATGAAAAAAAATAGGTATTATCGTCAAAAATAAAGATAAAAGTCAAATTATAAATTTTAAGATAATGCAATAATAAGAAATATAAATCTTAAAATACAAAATATTGCCCTATTTTTTGCAATATAATGCCATTAATTTTCTTTTTTTATTCAATAAAATGCAATAATCAAACAGATAAAAATTCCTACCCCTAATGATGGGTATGAAAAGCTATCAATCCGTCCATTGGATCTTTAACAATATCGCCTAATTCAAGCTGATGTTCTTTAAGTACATCTTTCATAATAGCGCTAAAAAAATAAGCAACGGAGCCAATTAAATATACTTTAACAGACTGATTTTCATCTATCAGCGTTAAAAAATATCTTTTCACAAACCAATCAAATTGTTCTTTCACCCTATCTTTTATCCAGGGTAAATCTTTATGTTTAAAGAAAAAAGGAGCTAAACTGGCCAGATATCTGCTGGGGAAAGGATTTTTGTACACTGCCTGAAAAATTTCCGCTTTGTCGAGGTGCAAGTCACTATTTACAAGCAACTGAATATCCGGAGGCAGTTCATTTTTTAGCCAACCGGTGAGAAGCAATAACCCCAAAGCAGCCCCACTCCCCTCGTCGCCTAAGATAAATCCGAAGCCACCTGCTGAGGAATCAATCTCTCCATTTTTTATAAAACAGGCGTTAGATCCAGTGCCAAGAATACCAACCAGGCCAGTATTATGCGGACCAATTGAACGAGCAGCAGCAATAATATCAGTATTTACGTAAGCACTATGGACGGGTTGAAAAACCCTATCGAGGAGGGTGGCCACCCGTTTTTTCTGATCCTCTGCACCACAACCTGTGCTATAAAAATAGATGTGATGAATTTCTTTGGGTAGTTTTTTCCTTACACTAATAAACTGATCAGTCATTTCCTGATCGGTGAGAAAATAAGGATTTAAGCCGGGTGATTTTTCTTTAAAAACACATTCATTATTGGAGAGAAGCGCCCAATTTGCTTTTGTCGCACCACTTTCTACCAAGAGGATATTTAAAGGAGACCTATCATTATGCATTGACATCTGAACTTTGAGCATGATTATTCAGCACATTGCGCACATTCCCATGTTTCTGCAACAGATTATTTGCCTCACTGTAAGGCACATTTAATTGCTTCATAATCATCTTTATGCCTCTATCGATTAATTTATGATTAATCAACTGCATATCAACCATGATATTATCTAAAACGCGACCCATCTGAATCATCACCGCAGTACTTATCATATTGAGTGCAAGTTTTTGTGCGGTACCAGCCTTCATTCTGGTTGAACCGGTAACAAACTCAGGGCCGGTAACTATTTCAACGGGAAAGTCGGAAACCTCAGCTAACAAAGACTGGGGATTACAGGTAATGCAAGCGGTTGCGATACCCTCACTCCTGCATTTTTTCAATCCTTCGATAACATAAGGTGTAGTGCCCGAAGCGGCAATTCCGACGACGATATCAGCTGCATCAATATCAAAAGCCTTCAAATCGTGCCAGGCTTGCAGCTGATTATCCTCTGCCGACTCGACGGAGTTTCTAAGCGCTCCATCCCCTCCGGCGATAATCCCTATAATCAAATTTTTGGGTACGCCGTAGGTAGGCGGACATTCAGAGGCATCTAAAACGCCCAATCGGCCAGAGGTTCCTGCTCCGATATAGAATAAGCGACCACCATTTTGCATTTTTTGCACTATGGCTTGAACCAGTTTTTCTATTTGAGGAATGGCCTTTTCCACTGCATCGGGAACGGTCCGATCTTCCCGATTCATATTAACTAACAACTCATTAACGGACATTTTTTCCAAATGCCGGTAGGTTGAAGCCATTTCTGTCATTCTTTCCATATAAGTAAGTACTATGCAACAATATACGAATTTATCCTATAAATATGGCAATATCTTGCAAAAAGTTGCAATCACTAAAAAATAAACCTTCGTCAAAACAAAGATTTAAAATAACTTGGTAATAAAATGAATATAATGTTGGAAAGTCTATCTTAATTACTTATTTTCGTCGAAACTTTGGGGGTATAGCTCAGTTGGCTAGAGTACTTGCATGGCATGCAAGGGGTCATGGGTTCGAATCCCATTATCTCCACATAAAACCAGTCTCCGTGAGGCTGGTTTTATTATTTAAAACAATATTCATTTCCAATATAAAAAAGATTAGATGAATCATTTATATGTTTTAAATCACTTTTTTTGGAAATATCGCTGGCACTTTCTGGGGGGAATTTTCTTCGTTTCTCTGTCCAATTATTTCCGGGTATTACAACCACAGGCCATCAGGGAAGCACTAGATCTGGTGATTCACAACGTGAGTATTTATCGAAATTTTGAAGGCTCAAAACTTCAACGAAGCTTAGAGACCATTCTGGGAAAACAATTATTAATTTTTGGATTATTTGTGCTTCTTTTTGCAGGCCTCATGGGCTTATTCATGTATTTCATGAGGCAAACCATCATTGTTATGTCCAGATTGATTGAATATGATATGCGAAAGGAAATCTTTGAGCATTATCAAATATTGGATCTTGCCTTTTACAAAAGAAATAAAACGGGAGATTTGATGGCCAGAATCACGGAAGATGTGAACAAGGTGCGAATGTATCTGGGACCGGCCATTCTCTATGGAATAAATCTGGTTTCTTTATTTGCTTTTGTCATTTATGCCATGGTTAATGTTAGTCTTGAATTAACACTGTTTTGCCTTATTCCTTTACCTATTTTGTCTATATCTATTTATTATGTTAGTGATCTCATACACAAGAAAAGCGAGGAAATTCAACAACAATTAGCCGTTTTAAACAACACGGCTCAAGAGGTATATGCTGGAATAAGAGTAGTTAAGGCTTATACTCAGGAAAATTCTATGCTGGGATTTTTCACTTCTCAAAGTCAGCAATACAATCAACAATCTGTTTCTTTGGCAAGAATTAATGCCTTGTTTTATCCGCTAATGATCTTATTAATTGGCATTAGTACCTTGATTACGGTCTATGCAGGAGGTACTTTAGTCGTTAATGGAAGTATTTCTACTGGCAACATTGCAGAATTTGTCATTTATGTAAATATGTTAACCTGGCCTGTAACGTCTATTGGCTGGATTGCCTCGATTATTCAGCAAGCGTCCGCGAGTCAAAAAAGGATTAACGAATTTATGCAGACAAAGCCTTCTATTCTCTCGGGAAATACGGAGGATTTTAAACTCAACGGTGAAATTGTCTTTAATAACGTGGGATTGACTTATTCCGATACGGGCATTTGTGCTTTAAAAAATATACAACTCCATATTAAAGCGGGAGAAAAAATAGCTATTATAGGTAAAACCGGTTCGGGAAAATCTTCCTTTGCGGAGTTATTGCTTAGGATGAATGATGTATCTGAAGGGGAAATTTTATTTGATGGTATGCGTGTTAAAGATTTGAATCTTGGCAGGTTGCGCGAACAAATTGGATATGTTCCCCAGGATGTTTTTCTTTTTTCAGATAGTTTAAAGCAAAATATTACTTTTGGTAAGCCTGATGCTTCTGATGCTGAAATAGAAAAGACTATTTTTGATGCTTCTCTCACTGATGAAATTAAAACTTTCCCTGATGGGTTAAATACTATTTTGGGCGAAAGAGGAATTACTTTGAGTGGTGGTCAAAAACAGAGAGTTTCGATTGCCCGTGCGTTGTTGAAAAATCCTGAAATTCTTATTTTGGATGATTGTTTGTCCGCGGTAGATAGCCACACTGAAAATAAAATTCTTAATTATTTTCAGTCTTCGTTAAAGGATAAAACGGCTATTATTATTTCGCATAGAATTTATGTCAATTTACATTTTGATAAGATTTTGGTTTTTCAAGATGGTGAGGTTGCTCACGCGGGTACCCATGAGGAGTTATTGAAGATTAGTCCGTATTATTTAGATTTATACGAAAGACAATTATCTGATGAGAGACTGGATTAGGGGGATGTGCGAGCGGGGATGTGCGAGCGAGGATGTGCGAGCGGGGATGTGCGAGCGGGGAATTGCGAGCGGGGATGTTTTTTATTAAAATTGTTGCACTAAGAATAAATATAGGGGTAACCCTATGGTAATGTTAACGGGAAATGTGATGGCTAGGGCCATGGGTAGAAACAGGCCAGGATTTGCCTTGGGGACAGTAACTTTCATGGCGGCTGGTACGGCGATGTAGGAAGCACTGGCGGCGAGTACCGAAAAAATAAATCTGTCGCTTATTTCGGACGTCACAAAGGAACTTAAAATAGCAAAAATACAACCGTTTATAAGTGGAATAAATACGGCAAATAATACGGGGAACCAGCCAAATTCAAAAAAGGATTTCAATTTTCTACCACTTGAAATACCCATGTCTAATAAAAAAATGGATAAAAATCCTTTGAATAGGTCGTTTGTAAAGGGCTTAATTCCTTCTGCTTGCTTTGCATTTGCCAGGAAGCCTATTAGCAAACTTCCCAAAATCAGCAGAACACTGCCATTGGTCATGGCATGTTTAAAGATAAACTTTTTATCGATTTCGTTTTTTCGTCCTTTATTAAAGAAAGTAATCAGGATTAATCCAATAATGATGGCTGGTGACTCCATGAGCGCCATAATGGCCACCATATAACCGTGCAATAGAAGTTGCTCAGATTCTAAATAGGCGGTTGCAGTCACAAAAGTCACTGCACTTACTGAACCATAAGCCGCAGCAATGGCGCCGGAATCAAAGATATTTAACTTTTTTTTAAGAATAAAAAAGGTATAAAATGGTATAAATATGGAAATAAATATGCCGAATACCATGGACCAGAGAATATTCGTGGAAAAGGTCTCATGTGATAATTCCTGTCCGCCTTTGAATCCAATGGAAATGAGTAGATAGAGCGAAATAAATTTAGATGAATTGGGCGGAATTTCTAAATCACTCTTTAAATAAGTTGCCAATATGCCTAAAACGAAAAAAAGTAAGGCAGGATTAGTCAAATTTTCAGCTAGTAAATTGAAATTCATTTTTTTTCTTTTGAAGAAATGTAGGTAACCTTAAAATTTAAGGATTACAATAATCACAAAAGGCAGGATCCTCTGCCATTTTCTGATTTGGATACAAGATTTCTTTTGTTTCCAAACATTTTTGACATGTATAAATATGACTAATAATGGATCGGGTAGGTAAATGGCATAGTTCGCAGGGTAAACCTTCCTTTACTTTGTCTATGGAAAATCCTGGAAAATGACAGGTAGGACAAGTTGATTTTAATGTAGCAACCAACCTTTCAGCCGCTAATGCTATGACCTTCATTCTCGACGGATTGTACATGGCCCTCATATCTGTTTCGACAAAAAGGGAAGAACTACCTTGAATAAGCTTATCAAAAGATTCTTTCAAAACAGGCCAATCTGTGATTCCTTTGATTATATTTTCGCAGCTGGATTTTGATTTTCTCAAAATGAGCCCATGGCTTGGAAATTTTGACCGATTAGCAAAGTCTGTGAGTTGTTCATAGTTAGAAATTTCTGCACCCTTAAAATTAGTATCGATACTTAATTCCCTGGCCGAAAAGTAGGCATCCTGTTTTTTATCCACCAGCAAAATAACTTCATCATCAGCGCGCAGGAAATAAAATGAAGGATGGCTTCCAAAAGAACCTTCGCTGGCAATAGCTAAATCACATTGCGCCATTTCCATGGCCTTCTCACATTTCAATCGGGCAGTGAGCACGGCATCGTCCAAACGTTCCACCTCACCAGAAAAAGTACCAAATAGATCAGAATCAAATGTTGGTAAGGAAAAACAATGTACCCC
>JAFMBH010000146.1 GCA_017858735.1 Bacteroidota bacterium | reverse complement strand
GCCAATTCATACACCTCAAATTTATCTTTCATATCTCTTCGGCTATTACCTGGAGATAGAATTTCCACGACCAAATCTGGTGTCCCTTTTGCTCCCTTCTGATCTAATTTTTCCTGGTCGCAAAAAACAGATAAATCAGGTTGCACTACCGTAGTATATTTCCCTTTCTTGATGCCAACTGGTAATCTGACATCAAAGGGAGCGGGATAAAATTCGCATGATTTTCCTTGAAAAAAAATACCAAATTTGGTATTTAGGTTTCTGATAACCGTCTGATGAAGCCTATTTGGCGCAGCCATAGGTAAAACCTTACCAAAAATAAGTTCCACCCTTTCAGTAAATAACCATTCATAATAATCATCATACGTATATTCTACCGTACTGTCACAAACCTGACTAAGTTCCGTAATTTTTTTCTTGTACATATTATTTTTTTTGAATATATATATATATAAAGTTTATTGAAAAATTTCTTCCAGGGAAAAACTTAAATCCGGAAAAATGCGTGAATGCAGGATATCAGGGGAATGTACTGCAGAAAGACCAACAAATTTGCCCTCTTCATTTAGTAAATAGGGCAAAACAAAGGAATCAATGGGATGAAAAATCCAATATTCTCTTACCCCCGCCAATTCATACACCTCAAATTTATCTTTCATATCTCTGCGGGAATTGCCTGGGGAAAGAATTTCCACCACCAAATCTGGCGCCCCTTTTGCTCCCTTCTGATCTAATTTCTCCTGGTCGCAAAAAACAGACAAATCAGGTTGCACGACCGTGGTATATTTACCTTTCTTGATACCGACCGGTAATCTGACATCAAAGGGAGCGGGATAAAATTCGCAAGGTTTACCTTTAAAAAAAAGATGAAATATCCCTGTTAGATTTCTTGCCATTGTTTGATGAAGCCTATTTGGCGCAGCCATAGGTAAGACCTTGCCAAAAATAAGTTCTACCCTTTCGGTGAATAGCCAATCATAATAATCATCATACGTATATTCTACCGTACTGTCACAAACCTGGCTTAGTTCGGTGATTTTTTTCTTGTACATATTAATTTTTTTTTAATGTATATAAAGCTTATTGAAAAATTCCCTCCAATGAAAAACTTAACTCAGGAAAAATACGGGAATACAGGATATCAGGGGAATGAACAGCTGGAAGACCTACAAATTTGCCTTCTTCATTTAATAAATAAGGCAAAACGAAAGAATCAATGGGATGAAAAATCCAATATTCCCTCACCCCTGCCAATTCATACACCTCAAATTTATCTTTCATATCTCTGCGGGAATTGCCAGGTGAAAGAATTTCCACCACCAAATCTGGCGCCCCTTTTGCTCCCCTTTGATCCAATTTTTCCTGGTCGCAAAAAACAGATAAATCAGGTTGCACGACCGTGGTATATTTCCCTTTCTTGATGCCGACGGGTAATCTGACATCAAAGGGAGCGGGATAAAATTCACATTGTTTATCTCGAAAAAAGACGGTAAAAACGTAATAAAGATTTTTCGCAATTATTTGATGAATCCTATTTGGCGCAGCCATAGGTAAAACCTTACCAAAAATAAGTTCTACCCTTTCGGTGAATAGCCAATCATAATAATCATCATACGTGTATTCTACTGTACTTTCACAAACCTGACTAAGTTGTGTGATTTTTTTCTCCTTTACCTTTGGTTCCATCCTTATTCTATTTTCAGCAAGGTAGGCATAAAAGGATGAGAAGTCAAGGACAGTTTACCAATAATATCAATTAATCAATTTGTTGATTATCCTCTGAATTTTTTAATTTTTTGGGATATCTGCCTGCCTTTTTAAGGGCATTTGAAATGATGTATTCCAATTGACCATTGGTACTTCTGAATTCATCTTCCGCCCATTTTTCCAATGCTTCGGAAATAGCCGGATCAATTCTAAGGACAAATGCTTTTTTTGTTGCCATTTCAATGAAGCGTACCTGTATTTATCACTGGTTTAACTGAATCGTCTGCACATAATACAACCAATAAATTACTTACCATAGACGCCTTTTTATCATCATCGAGTTCAATAATTTCCTTTTCTTTAAGAGATTCCAAGGCCAGTTTAACCATCCCTATAGCACCCTCAACAATTTTTTGTCTTGCCGCAATGACGGCAGTGGCTTGTTGTCTCCTCAGCATGGCACTGGCAATTTCAGGTGCATAAGAAAGATTAGAAATTCTCGCTTCGATGACTTCAATACCTACTAAAATTAACCTTTCAGCTATTTCGGTTGCCAGTGTATGATTAATTTCATCAATGCCTGATCGCAAACAAATAACATCAGGTTCAGACTCATCAATATTATCATAAGGATAAGTATGAGCTAATTTCCTTAAGGCAGATTCCGTTTGAATTTTAATAAATCTTTTATAGGACTCTTCAGGGTTATTTTTTCCGATCCCTGTTGATGGATTAATATCCTTTAAAGTTTCCAAATCAAAAACAGCTTTATAAGTGTCAATCACTTTCCAAACCACGATAGCACTGATTAAAATAGGATTACCCTGTTGGTCATTGACCTTTATCACCTCCGATTCCAGATTTCTGATACGAAGAGATACTTTTTCCTTGCCGTAGAAGGGATTAATCCAGAAAAAACCATTCCCTTTAGCCGTTCCGACATATTTCCCAAAAAACACAAGAACTCTACTTTGATTAGGTTCAATAGTAAATAAGCCCGTTAACCATATAATACCTATGATTGGCAATAAAAAAAGGAAATATATTACGCCAGTATATATCATAATCAGCGGAGAGAAAAGCATTCCAAGGCCCAGAAATAAATGCAAAAAACCATTGTTTGCTAAAGTTAGCTCTTTTTCCATATTGATATCATTTTAATACCACAAAGATACTAAATAAATTGAAAGTACAAATACTATTTATAATCTTCCCTGACCGGTGAAAAAGTATCCATTATTTTACAATTCGTCAAAGCCCTTCCTCCATGTGGAATATTAGAGGGAATGACACAAATACTCCCTGGGAGGCAGTGAAAAGTTTCCTCGCCTACGACTAACTCAAATTCACCTTCTAAAACCTGTGTCGTTTGTTCATGAATGTGGGCGTGCATGGGTAATACTGCATCTTTATCAATTTCCCAAAATCCAATGGACAAGTTTTCAGTATGAACGAAACGACCGTGAAAGCCTTTAATTATTTCTTTTGTGGGTAAGGAAGAAATATCAATTTTCATAAGTTGTTACCTTTTTATAAATGAATCATTAAAATTATTTAAATTTAGGTAGGAAGCACTTATAAAACACCTAAAATGACAAATAAAACCATCAACCGTTGCCTTTCCCTGGATGTATTTCGGGGATTTATCATGTTTTTACTGATTGCAGAATTTACAGGAATATTTGATTCCCTCATCGATGAAAAAAATCCAATACCCTGGTTGGCTTCATTTAGCCATCAATTTCATCATCATCCCTGGCACGGGCTTTATTTTTGGGATTTAATTCAACCATTTTTCATGTTTATGGTAGGTGTTTCCATTCCATTTGCCGTGAAAAACAGAAAAGCGAAAGGAGAAACTGACAAAGAAATATGGAAGCATGCTATTCAGCGCAGTTTTTGGTTATTATTTTTAGGTTGGGCGCTATATTGTATTGGGCCGGGAAAAATAGTCTTTAAGTTTCAAAATGTCCTTGCCCAATTATCCTTAACCTATTTAATTGCCTTTTTATTAAAGGATTTTAACCGAAACATACAACTCGTCATTTCCATACTACTACTCGTCTTAACAGAAATTTTGTACAGAAATTTGCACATAGAAGGCTTTAATGAACCCTTTTCACCGAGTAAAAATTTTGGCACCTGGTTAGACTTACAATATGGGGGAGCAGATATAAGAGGCAGCTGGGTTTCATTCAACGCAATTCCAACTGCGGCTCATACGATTTGGGGAATGATGGCAGGTATTTGGTTACTTCAAAACGAACCGAAGGGTTCCATCCTTAAAAATCGTTTACCCTTAATTCTTTCCGGCGGACTTTTGCTTTTGGCTGGATATTTGGGTGATTCCTTTACCCCAATCATTAAACGGATTAGCACCTCTACTTTTGTTTTTGTAAGTGGTGGCTATACTTTATTGTTGCTGGTATTTTTTGAATGGCTGGTTAGAACTATAAAATGGAATGCATCTTTTTCCCTTTTACAGTATATCAGCATGAATGCCCTTTTCATCTACCTGTTTGCCCATATTGGTGGCGGAGAGTTGATTGAATCCTGTATTCTACCTTTTTCAAATGCCTTATTAAAATGGAGTGGCACCTGGTTTAGTGAACTGGTTTTACAATTATTAGTTTTATCCGTTTTTGTTCTTATTTGCAAATGGATGTTTGATCGAAAAATATTTTTAAAGATATAAGAAAGGTAACGACAATGGCGTGGCTATGCCACTGTAATGATAGTACATCCTGAAAATATAAGTTTTGAATCAGGATTTTCAGGATTAACTATAACGTCTCCGGTTGGGGTAGGAAGATTACTATTTCACGGTGCTTTTATTTCCAAGCCTCTCGCCGATGCGTTACGCATCGGCGAAAAGAAGGGTATATAATAATTGTCTACAAATGACCATTGCACCTGAACCGAAGACGTCCTCTGTAATCCTGAAAATCCTGAAAATCCTGATTCAAAACCAGGTGAAAGCGTGCGAATATTACAATGAAACCTTTCGGGGAGAAGACGCGAGGCATCGCGTCTCTGCATTATGACATTCTGCCGTCAGGGGGTCAGGTATGAAATGGGTAATTTTTTTTGGACGGGTGCGAATACCAAGCGCCCCTACATGGCATACATGATAATTTCTTTGTTGTTAACAACATGCACTTCCCGACGGATGCGGTCTTCCCAGGATAATTCTGCAGCGCTTTTCTTTTCGAGAAATACCATATATCCTGTTTTTTGACCTAGTCTATCCAGATAACGGGCTAATTGTTGAATGCCATGTGGTTCGGAACGCGCGTCGTGATGCATTTTTATCTCAATGGTTATGACTTGTGTCTTCCAGAAAATGACCAGATCTGTCCGCCCATTCCCCGTTGCCATTTCTCTTTCAATACGTCCTCCCCCATTGATTATCCGTTGCAAAAAAGCCATCAGAAATAATTGATGTCCCGCTTCTTTATATTTATATCTATCTATCCATGATTCTGAATTCCATCGATAAAAATCTGTAAATGCGTTCAGTAATTTATCCATATTCAGCGTACCGTCCGTATTTAGGTACCATATCGTTTGGGCTATGTCCTGGTTAATACTAACTGAAAAGCCTATAGTCAGAATGCGAGTTATGATTTCTCTATAAATCGGATTGGCAAATTGAATAGGATTACCTGTGCTGATAATGCCCAAGTCGCGGCAATAACGGATAGCATCATCCGCCCCATCAAAAGCGGGGGAATCACCCGTGATGATACTCATGATAATAGGTCGTACCCGGGGATCATCTATTTTGTCCGCTAAGCTATCCAAATGGGTTTGTCGCTGTTCAATGAGGCGCTCTTTGGCCAGCTCAATCAAGTCAAGGGTAATTTCTTGGGTGTAATCATTCTTTAAAATTTTCATTACCACCTCATTGGCCAGCGCGTTCGTCAGCCAGGGCTGTCCACCCGAATAAGCATATAACTTTTCCAGTACCTCTTCAGAGAAAATCTGGCCAGTATCTTGGGTATGTTGGTTCAATAATCCACATACCTCTTCTTTTGAAAATGCAGGTAGAAAAAAGGACTCTGCTTTTATGTTAAAAGGCGACCCTGAACCTATCGATGGATTATCCGCTCTAGCTCGCGTGCGAAAATCACGTATATCACGCAAGCCTACCAACGCAATAGATTGAGGGAAATGTTTAGGTCTGGTTTGAAAACCGTCTCGTAATTGACGTAA
>JAFMBH010000010.1 GCA_017858735.1 Bacteroidota bacterium | reverse complement strand
ATTCCAAATATACTTTTTATCCGAATAAAATAAAAAAGGTGAAGCAAAATTATGCTCCACCTTACTGGAAATAATAAATGGTTGTTTAAACCGAGAGTGCCTGGCATTTGGCTATTAGATCCCTCCACCTGGGTAAAATATGTTTTGGATGCTCTGCATATTCCTTTGGGGTAAAATCGGTTACAGCTTTAAAGACCACAGAAAAACGACTTCTGCTGGTAAAACCGCATTCGTTTGCCAATCCTTCCACAGTATGTAAAGTTAAATATCCTTCATTTATGCACTGTATGGCATAGTAGATACGCAGGGCAATCTTACATTTAATAAAACTGAGTCCCAGATTTTCTCTTAATTGAGCTATCAGATTTCCCGAAGGAATTCCTATGATTTTAGAAAAATCAATCGTGTTGAAATTTGTTGAAGTGAATGATTTAGAAAAATACACTCTCTGTAAAAATTCTAACCACCTATCTTCCGTTTCTGCTTTTGAAAATTTTTGTCTTTTAACCATATCGTTATTACTTTTGTTAGCAAATAAATTATGCTTCAACAAATTAATATTGAAATTTATACATATTTATAAAATATAATATATAGAAATAAAACTATACAAATATCTAGTCGTTAATCGACTTGTTCCAATGGCTTTATTTTCTGCCTCCAAAACTTTTCCGCTTTTGTCCCTATGAACCAAAATGAAATACCCATAAGGGCGAAAAACAAGGCTTTATGCATTGAATTCCAGAAATATTCAAAATAACGGGTGTACATATTCAGCAAAAAGAACAAAAATCCAATAAGTTGTAGTTTATTATCCTGCATTTTGAATCCTCTGTAGATAGCCAACAGACAAACGATCATAGCAAAAACACCCCAAAAAATCCTGCTGAATTGTTGCGTTTTTTCCCAGTAGTCAACATTGGGAACATTCCCAGAAATGGATAAAATCCAAAGAAAGAAAAACAACAAAAGGAGGCTGAATAATTGCGAGGAAGGGATAAAAAGCTGCAAGGCTTTATTGTTTTTTAATAGACTGGAAGCGATATAAAGTAATAAGGCCAGAACGGTAATTCTGAGTGGGAAATTCATTCCCAGAAAGTAATTTCCATTGCTGGTCCATTCTTCCGTAAAAGAAACATAACAGGCGACCAAAGAGCATAAAGATAAAATCCACAGAGGAACAGAACGAAATGAATAGCCTAACAAAGCATAACTCAATGTACTCACTGTCAGAATGGTAGTAAATTCAAATTGATTTTCATCAAAAATCTCAAGCAAATAAATGAATGAAAAACTTAGAAAAACAGCTCCCAATAATTGAATGAAGGCAATAGAGAAAGATTTTTGTGGATTTTTATTTTCAAATTTCCAGCCTAAAAAGAAAGTTACTACAGATAAAATGGCAAAGAGAATACTCAAAACAATTTTTGGCGCCTCAAAAATATAGGTTATTAGAGAAATGATCCATTTATCGGCGATTAAGGTACCTATGGCAATGACGATAGAGGCAATAGCCAGCCAAAAAGAATATTTTGATACTTTAGCCCAATCAATTTCCTGAACGGTATCAAATGCTTTTAATTTATTTGCCATATCAAAATCTATCAAATCTGCATTTTCCCATCCCTCAATGACCTTATTTATGAGCGACTTTTGGTTTTTGTTCAGTTGCATGTCATTTGTTTAAAAATCATTAGATTGAAATATAAGCAAACCTTTCAAATAATCATAATTTACCTTATATTTAACCTGATTAAAAATTAAAATATGCTATCGAATAAATTATTAATTTCTTTTTTCATATTAGTTATCTCCGTTTCAATAGGAAAGGCTCAATGTACCATAAAAGACTATAGTACCTTTAAAAATGTACTTAAAGTGGACGGTGATTACGTACAGACTTATGACACATTCAGGAGAATTTATAAGATTGATGGTCCATTTTTATTGGCCTATAACACTTATAAAAAACTGTTGAAATTTGAAGGTGGATTTATCATCAGATATTCCGATTTGAAAAAAATAGGTAAGTTAGATGGCGAATATTTAATAGATTACCGAACATTTAAACGTGTTGCTCGATTGGAATGTCCAGGTAAAAATAGTGCACTGGCCGCAGCTGCCTATTTTCTGAATTAGAAAAAACTTGATTGCGGGAAGAAAACAAAGGCTATGAGGTTATTTTTTTTGATCATTTTCTACACATTTCTCCATTTTTCCATACTCCACGGGCAGCCATTGAGTGACAGTCAGAAAGCCGTTTCCTTCTATCGAAAAGGAGAAGATGCCTTACTAAAAAATAAATACAAAACAGCCATTCAGTACTTTAAATTAGCCATAAAATTACAACCCGATCTGGTCGCGGCGGAAAGGGGTATTGGTATTAGCTATGAAGGTCTGAATGACTGGTATTCAGCAAGGCAAATGTATGCCTCCATCATTGAAAAGGCCCCTCAGTTTTCACGATTACTATACTATCAAATAGGAGAACTCTATTATAAAGAAGGTAACTACAAGAGAGCAATAAGTTACTTTGAACAGTTTGAACGGTTACAGGGATTACCGCTTATCCAATTTACTGTCAATGGCGAAAAAGAGGAAATTTTAGAACGGGAAACCTTAAAAAAATTACCCATTACTTTTCAAGCATGCAGAATGGCTCTGGATAGTTCACATCTGGCCACACAATCGAATGTAGTTAATCTGGGTAGTTCTATAAATACCAATGCAGATGAATATTTTCCATTTATAACTAATGACCAATACATTTTACTTTACACTAAAAGAAAAAATGAAAATAAGGACGAAGATTTATTTATTGCCAATAGCAACGAATACAATCAATGGGGGAATGGATCGCCTTTTGATAATCAAATAAATACCATTTACAATGAGGGCATGAGCACATTGGTCAGAGATGGCCGGACCCTATATTTTACGGCATGTAATCGTCCCGAAATTAAGGGACCTTGTGATATTTGGACGGGACAAATCGAAAATGGGCAAGTCAGAGAGGTAAAGGCTATTGCAGATCATCCTAATTCTGACAGTTGGGAAAGTCAGGCCTGTATTTCCTGCGATGGCCGCGTATTGTATTTTGCCAGTAACAGACCTGGCGGGCTGGGTGGTACTGATATTTGGGTATCGGTAAAGCAGAAAGACGGAACATGGAGTAATCCCTCCAATCTGGGTACGCCCATAAATACGGACAAAGATGAAGAATCTCCATTTATTAGCAATGATGGAAATCGTCTGTTTTTCTCATCAACGGGTCATATTGGATTTGGCGGTCAGGATATTTTCATGAGTTCTTTTGACAAATATAGAGGATGGAGTAATGCCTTTAATCTGGGCCCCACAATAAATAGTCCATTTGAAGATTTAGGATTTGTCCTTACAGCAGACGGACTTTCCGGCTATTTTGCCTCTGACAGACCTGGTGGATTTGGAGGTATGGATATTTACAAAGTAAACCTGCAAAGTCAATTAAGGGGTGATTTAATCACTTATGTTTATGGCAGTATAAAAGATTCTTTAACAGGAAAGCCAGTTACAGGCACAATAAATTCGACATCATTTCCTCTGGTTCAAGTAGATAATCAAGGTAGATTTTTTTTGTGTGTTCCCGCAAATACGTCATTACCACTTATCATTACTCATCCAGGGTATCATAGTCAGACCATAATAAGGGATATACCCGAATGGAATAACAGAAAATTCTACCCTTTAAAAATTCTACTTGTTCCAATACATGTGCCCATTCCTGAGGTAGTGAAACCCGAACCTATAGATACCGCTCCTCCTTTGAGTAGTAATCGCTTCAAGGAATTAAAAAGATATTATCATTCTTTATATTTTCAGTTTGATAGCGACATCCTTGAAATAGGTGAAAAAGAAAAGATAGAAGCATACATAGCGGGAATACCAGCAAACTTCATTCAAAGAGTAGAGATAAACGGCTATGCCGACGACGTGGGCGACTTTAAATACAACTTAGATTTATCGGAAAAAAGAGCGAAGGTTGTTTCCTTGTTATTATTGGAAAAGGGGGTGGAAATTAGTAGAATTTCATTGAAAGGTCATGGAGAAATAAAAGATGACCGACCGAAACCATTAAACCGGAAGGTTGAGATAAAAATCACCACCTTAGAATAAATTTGGCGTTTAATGAAATAGCGTCTTGCCTTTGCCACGCTTTTTTAGGTTGTTATTTATTGCGTTGACTATAAATGTGTTATAATTTTTGCTTTTTATGGGACGATTATATCAAGTAAAAAAATCGGTCTTGTAGCACAATCGTGGTTGTTATTAGCTTTTATAAACAGGAACTTGAAAAGTTAGGCTTTACTTTTAAACAGTCAACTCAATCTACTTTACCACGAAAAATAAAAGTAATTTGTCGAGAAAATTTTTAAAAAAAAGCCTCCAAACAAGGAATAATCCGATGTTTGGAGGCAGCACCTAAAAATTTTAGGCGAAAATTTATTTATTCAAAACTCTTTTCATTGTTACACCAATTTCTGCGGGAGAAGAAACAACATGAATACCACATTCTCTCATGATAGCCATTTTTGCTTCAGCGGTGTCTTCGGCACCACCAATAATTGCCCCGGCATGCCCCATTTTTCTACCTTTTGGAGCCGTTTGACCTGCAATAAATCCAACAACAGGTTTGGTACCATGTTCTTTGATGTAATAGGCAGCTTCAGCTTCCATGCCACCTCCAATTTCACCAATCATGATAATACCTTCCGTTTCTGGATCATTCATTAGTAATTCTACAGCTTCCTTGGTAGTCGTTCCGACAATAGGATCACCTCCTATGCCTATACAGGTAGATTGTCCCATACCCGCCTTTGTAACTTGATCAACCGCCTCATAAGTTAGCGTTCCCGAGCGGGAAACGATACCAATTTTACCCTTTTTATGAATAAAACCTGGCATAATTCCACATTTTGCTTCCTCAGGTGTAATAACACCAGGGCAATTGGGACCTATTAAACGACAGTCAAAATTTGCGATATAAGCCTTAACCTTGACCATATCTTGCACTGGAATACCTTCAGTAATACAAATAATTACTTTGATACCTGCTTCCGCAGCTTCCATAATGGCATCAGCGGCGAAAGGAGGCGGAACAAAAATAACGGTAGTATCCGCGTGAGCAAGTTTAACTGCATCAGCCACCGTATTAAAAACCGGTTTATCTAAATGGGAAGAACCTCCCTTTCCCGGGGTTACTCCACCTACAACCTGAGTGCCGTAAGCTATCATTTGTTCAGCATGAAAAGTACCCTCTTTACCCGTAAAACCCTGAACAATAATCCTAGAGTCTTTATTTACCAAAACAGCCATGTGTTCAATTATATTTAAAAGCGATAAAATTTAAACCTACTCTTCACTAATAATAAAAACGTCCTCTCCTTTTTTAGACATAAAGTACTTTTCACGAGCTATGGCTTCTCCATTTTTCTTCAATAACTCACCTTCTCTCTTCGACTCGATAATCTTATTTGTAAAATTATCTTTATCATTTCTAAGTTGATCAATGCTTTTATTCAATCGCCATTGTTCAAAAAGATTGTGTTTATCAAAAATGAAAAGCCAGGAAACAAACACAACTGCGGTGAAGATGTATTTATTTTGAAGCGGCTTAGGTAGTAACCGACTAATGAAAAACTTAGACCATGCCATAGATAGTTAATTTATCTTTTAAGTATAGAACGCCCTGGAAAAATAGCAATGGGTCCAAGTTCTTCTTCAATACGAAGAAGCTGATTATACTTTGCAACCCTATCAGAACGGGACATTGACCCCGTTTTAATTTGACCTGTATTCAGCGCAACGGCTAAATCTGCAATCGTAGTATCTTCCGTTTCCCCAGATCTATGACTCATAACTGACGTAAAACCATTTCTATTAGCCAGATTAACTGCATTAATAGTTTCAGTTAAAGAACCTATTTGATTAACCTTAATTAAAATAGAATTAGCAGATTTTTCATCAATTCCTCTTTGCAAACGAAGCGTGTTGGTAACAAATAAATCATCACCTACGAGTTGAACCCTGTTACCAATGGCTTGCGTTAATTTACTCCATGTAGCCCAATCGTCTTCTGCAAGACCATCTTCAATGGAGCAAATAGGATATTTATTAACCCAAGACTCCCAATATCCAATCATTTCATCGGAGGAAAGTTTTTTTCCTGACGATTTTTTGAAATGATAAAGACCTTCTTCTTCCAGATAAAACTCCGACGCTGCAGCATCCATAGCTATGAGGATATCTTCCCCAGCCTTGTAGCCTGCTGCTTCAATGGCAGTTAATACAGTTTCTATGGCCTCTTCATTCGACTTAATATTCGGTGCAAAGCCACCTTCATCACCAACATTAGTAGAATAACCTTTCTTTTTCAAGACTGTTTTAAGATGATGAAACACTTCGGCACCCATTCTTATTGACTCTGAAAAGGTAGGAGCACCTACTGGCATAATCATAAACTCTTGAAAATCTATACTATTATCAGCATGAGAACCTCCATTAAGAATATTCATCATTGGCACTGGAAGCGTACGTGCATTAACACCACCTAAATAACGATAAAGAGGTAAACCAGCAGCTTCGGAGGCAGCCTTTGCAACAGCCAAAGAAACACCTAAGATAGCATTTGCGCCTAATCTCGATTTATTTGCTGTACCATCCAGACGAATCATTTGTTCATCGATGGCTACCTGTTCAAAGACATCAAGGCCAATAATCTCATCTGCAATAGCCTCATTAACATTTATAACAGCTTTACTAACGCCCTTTCCCAGATAACTTTTAGGGTCATTATCTCTTAATTCAACGGCTTCATGTTTACCCGTTGAAGCACCGGAAGGGACTGCTGCCCGACCAAAATAACCACTCTCTGTAGTTACCTCAACTTCAATGGTTGGATTCCCTCTGGAATCAAGTATTTGTCTCGCATGAACATCTACAATTGCACTCATTACACTAAATATTTTAAAGGTACGGACTGCATTTAAGCAGTCATAAATTGAACGAATTGATCAAATAAATATCTTGCATCATGAGGGCCGGGAGAGGCTTCAGGATGATATTGAACTGAAAATGATTTTTCACCAATAATGCGAATTCCCTCTATGCTATCATCATTTAAATTAACATGAGTAATTTCAATATCAGCTGTCCTAGTTCTTACAACAGAAGGATCAATCCCGAATCCATGATTCTGGCTGGTAATTTCACACTTCCCTGTTGAAAGATTCAGCACTGGATGGTTGATACCTCTATGACCATGATGCATTTTGAAAGTGGGAATTCCTGCAGATAGTGCCAGTAATTGATGACCTAAACAGATTCCGAAAACCGGTTTTTTAAGTTGTCTGATTCCTTTAACCGCTTCAATAGCGTAATCCATAACTGCCGGATCGCCAGGTCCATTTGATAAAAAATAACCATCAGCATTAAAATCCAACAACTCACTAACGGGTGTTTTTGCAGGAAAAACCTTAGCAAATACACCTCTTTCTACTAAACAGTCTAATATATTCTTTTTAATACCAAAATCTAATACTGCCACTTTCAACGGAGCGGAAGAAGAACCAACGGTATAAGGAATATCAGTTGACACTGCAGATGCAAGTTCAAGGCCATCCATAGAAGGAACTGCTTTCAATAGCGTCATTAATTCATCTAAATCTGAAATAGTAGAACTAATGATACCATTCATAGCACCTTTACTACGAATATGTCTAACAATTGCTCTCGTGTCAACGTCAGAAATACCAACTAAATGCTCTTTTTCAAAATAGCTTTGAATAGAGTCATCCGCTAAATTCCTTGAAAAAGGGACGGTGAAATTTTTACAAATCAATCCGGAAATTTGAATCTTATTAGATTCAGTGTCCTTTTGCGAGGTACCATAATTACCTATATGTGCATTAGTTGTGACCATTAACTGACCACTGTAAGAAGGGTCTGTAAAAATTTCCTGATAACCTGTCATACCAGTGTTAAAACAAATTTCGCCAGTAGTAATACCCTTAACACCAACGGACCTGCCTTTAAAAAAGGTACCGTCATCGAGGAGTAAAATAGCGGGACTAAAAGATTCTTCCATGAAATATAGCAGTATACCAATAATAAAACCTCACAAATATAGTATTATTAGGCAACAATGAAAGGAAGAAACTTAAAATTTTAAATAAAGTAAACGAAAACTTAACACTTAAAAAGACAAAAAAAAAGGTGGCTATCCAAAATGAATAGCCACCTTTAAAGAAAAATATATATAATAAATTAATCCTTATTTTCCAATTCAGACGTGTCGTCTGCCTCCATAACTGCATCTTCAACAACCGCTGAAGATTCAGCACCTGCGGCGGAACCTTTTCCACGACGACCTCTTCTTC
This sequence comes from Bacteroidota bacterium, assembly GCA_017858735.1. Lineage (GTDB taxonomy): Bacteria > Bacteroidota > Bacteroidia > Chitinophagales > Saprospiraceae > BJGN01. The sequence continues at coordinate 61,569 of JAFMBH010000010.1, read as the reverse complement.
CAGTTGACTTAGCAGTATCAGATTTAATTTTATAAACTTCGTTGAAGTCAACTAATTCTATAATAGCGATATCAGCTGCGTCACCCTTTCTGAAACCTAATTTCACTACTCTTAAGTAACCACCTGGTCTGTTAGCTATTGCGGGTGCAACGGTTGCGAATAATTCAATTAGCGCCTCTTTATTTTGAAGATAACTAAATATAACCCTACGATTGTGTGTGCTATCATTTTTAGACTTAGTAAAAAGAGGCTCAGCAAAAACCCTGAGAGCTTTAGCTTTAGCTTCTGTAGTAGTAATTCTTTTGTGCATAATCAAAGAAATCGTAAGGTTTCTAAGTAACGCTTTTCTGTGGGCAGACTTTCTACCTAAATGGTTAAGTTTATTACCGTGATTCATAAAAAAAGATTTAACGTCGCATCACTAAACATTGATTAAGGCTTATACAATATTCGGTTAATGCAGAAATGATAAAGAAGAAGTGGTATAAAAAGCCAGGCACTTACCTCTTAGATAAAATTTATTCTTCGTCCAATTTAAATTTGGCCAGATCCATACCAAAATTGAGACCTTTTTCAACTAAAAGCTCTTCAATTTCAACAAGAGATTTTTTACCAAAATTTCTGAACTTTAACAATTCATGCGTATCATAATGAACAAGTTCAGCCAATGTATTAATCTTAGCCGCTTTCAAACAATTATAAGCACGAACGGACAAATCAAGATCTTCAAGAGAAGTTTTTAATAACTTCCGCATGTGCAGTATATGCTCATCGACAATATTCTCCTCCTTGCTCGACGCATCGTCAAAGGTAATATTCTCATCAGTAATAAGCATAAGATGCTGAATCATAATCCTCGAAGCTTCCTTAATAGCTTCTTCAGGATGAATGGTTCCATCCGTCTTTAAGTCTATAGTTAACTTCTCATAATCTGTTCTCTGACCAACTCTTGTACTTTCAATTTTGTAAGATACATTTTTGATTGGAGTATAGATGGCATCCACAGGAATAACACCTATTGGAGAGTCTTTAGTAATAGACTCGTCAGCAGGAACATAACCTCTACCTTTAGTGATAGTAATTTCCAATTCAAGATTAACCGTAGGTTCCATACTACAAATGAGAAGGGACGGGTTCATGATTTTGAAATGGCTGGTATGGTCTTCAATATCGCCAGCGGAGAATGAATTTTTTCCAGAAATAGTCATGTAAATTTTATCCCCATCGAATTCATCTTCAGGAACTAATTTCTTTAATCTAATCTGTTTTATATTCAGGATAATCTCAACCACATCTTCGACTACACCAGGTATAGTTGAAAACTCGTGATCGACGCCCGCAATACGAATTGCACTAATCGCATAACCCTCTAAAGAAGAAAGAAGTACACGACGCAAGGAGTTACCAACAGTCTGCCCGAACCCGGGTTCCAACGGTTTAAACTCGAATAGACCCTCAAAATCGTTTGATTTTTGTAAAACAATTTTATCGGGTTTTTGAAAATTTAGAATACTCATAGGTCGGAATAAAAAAACAAAGAATGACAAAAATAACGTCAATAAAATGTTTTTATTTGGAATAAAGTTCTACAATGAGTTGTTCGTTAATCTTTTCAGGAATCTGACTACGCTCAGGTAGAGATATGAAGGTACCTTGAAACTTATCAGGATTAACCTCTAACCATGGATATTTTCTAACTTCACTGGCACGACCTGCCAGGCTGTTAGCTACAATTTCTAAACTTTGAGATTTTCCTCTTACCGTAATAACGTCACCTGGACGAAGCAAGCAAGATGGAATATTAGTTAGAATACCGTTAACTAGAATATGTTTGTGCGTAACAAGCTGTCTTGCACCATTTCTCGTAGGCGATATACCTAAGCGGTAAACAACGTTATCGAGTCTTGATTCCAGTAACTGAAGTAAAACTTCACCAGTTACACCTGCTTTGCGAGCAGCTTTTTCGAATAAATTACGGAACTGTCTTTCAAGCAATCCATAAGTATATTTAACTTTCTGCTTTTCAGTAAGTTGAACTGCGTAATCAGAACGTTGTTTACGTCTTCTTGTAGCACCATGCTGACCTGGAGGTGATTTTCTACGTTCGAATGATTTATCAGGACCATAAATTGCCTCGCCAAATGCTCTTGCTTTTTTTGTACGGGGACCAGTATATCTTGCCATAAGGAATATTATTAACTATTAAGAATTAAACCCTTCTTCTCTTTGGAGGACGACAACCATTATGAGGAATAGGAGTCATGTCCTTAATAACAGAAACTCTGATACCTGCACCATCCAATGCACGAATAGCAGCTTCTCTACCAGAACCAGGCCCCTTAACGAAAACTTCAGCCACTCTAAGACCGGCATCATGAGCCACTTTGGCTGCATCAGCAGCTGCAATTTGTGCAGCATAGGGAGTATTCTTTTTAGAACCTTTAAAGCCTGATTTACCCGCAGAACCCCAGGAAATAACCTGACCAGCTTTATTGGTAATTGAGACAATAATATTATTAAAAGAAGCTTGAATAAAAGCATAACCTTCCGATTCCACTTTTACCACCCTTTTTTTTACATTTTTTTTGGTTGCTTTTGCCATTTTACAAAAAACATTTAGTGTAACTGTTAATAAACAATTACGATGGAATTACTTAGTTACCTTCTTTTTGTTTGCGACAGTCTTACGCTTACCCTTACGAGTTCTGGCATTGGTACGAGTACGTTGACCTCTTACAGGTAAACCTTTTCGATGCCTCAAACCTCTTAGACAAGCAATATCCATTAATCGCTTAATACTCATTTGCACTTCTGAACGGAGCTCACCTTCAGTTTTGAACTCGGTAGAAACAATACGAGAAATCTCTCTAATATTGTCATCGGACCAAGTTTCCACTTTAGCATGTTCATCAACGCCAGCTTGCGCAAGAATATTTAGGGCCGTTGTACGCCCAATGCCGTAAATATAAGTTAATGCGATAGCACCACGTTTATTTCTCGGCAAATCCACACCGCCAATTCGAGCCATGTTTCTTAGTTTATAGTTTAGGAAACCAAACAGGTATTAACCCTGTCTTTGTTTCAGTTTAGGATTTTTCTTATTAATAATGTAAACTTTCCCTTTTCGTTTGACTACAATGCAGTCAACAGATCGTTTTTTCACAGAAGTTCTTACTTTCATTTGTTTGCTTTTAATAGCGTTAAAGTTTCAGCGGACGATTATTTATATCGATAGGTAATTCTTCCACGAGCCAAATCATAGGGTGACATTTCAACAGAAACCTTATCACCAGGAAGAATACGAATGTAGTTCATACGCATTTTACCAGAGATGGTTGCTGTTATTTGATGGTCGTTTTCCAACCTAACCCTAAACATGGCATTTGAAAGAGCTTCCTCAATAATACCGTCTTGTTTAATCAAATCTTTTTTAGACATATACCGAATTTCGGAGTGCGAAGATAAACAAAATCTATTTCAGTTTACTCATTTTAGTAATAAAAATCAGTTAATCTGATAGTTAATAGTAAAAAAACTAACTTTCTAACCTGACTGATGTTAAAAAAGGGTTTTCAACACAAGCCTTTTCGATGCCAGAATGGTCTGATAAAACCATAACACCATCATCAAAAACAGCTATAGTATGTTCATAATGAGCGGAGTAGGACGAATCCTTGGTTACTACCGTCCAACCATCATCAAGAACAACCACTTCTTTCTTACCAAAATTAACCATTGGCTCTATGGCAATAACCAAACCACTTTTGATTTTTTGCCCAGATCCCCGTTTACCCGCATTGGAGACAACAGGTTCCTCATGCAATTGTTTACCAATACCATGACCGACCAATTCACGAACTACACTAAAACCACATTCTCCTTCGATAAAAGACTGAATAGAAAAACCAATGTCACCCATTCTCATTCCACAACGTGAAACTTCAATTCCCTTATACAAAGAAGCTAAAGTAGCCTTACAAAGGTTAAGATTATCTACCGAAACTTCTCCCAAAAGAAAAGTAAAAGCTGCGTCACCAAAATAGCCATTTTTAAGAACGCCACAATCGATAGAAACCAAATCACCTTCTTTCAAGAACAAGTCACATTTAGGGATTCCATGAACCACTTCGTTATTCAACGAAATACAAAGTGATGAAGGAAAACCATTATAACCCTTGAAAGCAGGAAGACCACCCTTTGATAAAATAAAAGATTCAGCCTTGTCATCTATTTCCTTTGTACTGATACCCGGCTTGAGAAAATAAGCCACATATTCAAGCGTTTCAGAAACAATCTGGCAGCTTTCTTTAATAAAAGCGACCTCCTCTTTAGTTTTATAATGAATCATTTATCCTGATATAAAAACCATTCAAAATAAAGGATAATACTTTTATTACCCCGTTTAAAAAAGCAATATATAACTCACACAAAATAATATGGAGTTAAATTTCATTTCCAAGACCCTGTAAACGGCTTCCAGTTTGTCTTCCCTGTACTTTCCCCGATTTAACCAAACCATCATATCGGCGCATCAACAAATAACTTTCAATCTGAGCTAATGTATCCAATACAACCGCTACTAAAATTAAAAGAGACGTACCACCAAAGAAAATGGAAAAGGAACGATTAACACCGAAAGCAGCTGCGAAAGCAGGTAAGATGGCAATAAGTCCAAGAAATAATGCACCTGGGAGGGTTATTCTACTTGTAATATTATCAATGTATTCTGCTGTTGGCACACCCGGTTTAACCCCAGGTATAAAAGCATTTTGTCTTTTAAGATATTCCGAATAATTTTGTGGATTCACTAACAAAGCCGTATAGACATAAGTGAAGACAAAAATTAAAAGGAAATAAATTACATTATACTCAACAGAAGCGAAATCATTCAAAGCTATAAGGAAACTACTGGAAGAAGCAGCTTCAGCGGATGCAAATTGCATTGCTGTAGAAGGAAGAAACATCAATGCTTGAGCAAATATGATAGGCATTACACCAGAAGCATTTAACTTCAATGGAATGTAATCTCTTGCCCCTGCATTCGGAAGAGAAGAACCCTCCCTACCGACTGCCTTTCTTGCAAATTGTATTTGAATACGTCTAACAGCTTGCACCACCATAATAGTAAGTATGATAATAACAAAAAGCAACGCCATCTCCAATACAAATAGTAGCAAAGCATTATTCTCCAATTGAGCCTGAAATTCAAAACCCAGGGCAGAAGGTAAAGTAGCAATGATACCTACAGTAATAAGTAAGGAAACACCATTACCGATACCACGATCTGTAATTCTTTCGCCTAACCACATAGACAATACCGTACCACCAGCTAAAATGATGATATTACTGAACCAAAAAATAGCTTTTGGAATAGCAGGATCAATAGCACCCATAGTACTGATGTAGGTAAGGTAACCGCTACCTTGAACCAGCGTAACAGCTACGGTTAAAAGACGGGTAATTTGATTAAGCTTTTTTCTGCCCGACTCCCCTTCTTTTTGCTGAAGACGTTGAAAATAGGGAACAGCAAAGCCTAATAACTGAATAACTATCGAAGAAGTTATATAAGGCATAATGCCTAAAGCTAATAAAGAAGCATTTTTAAATGCCCCGCCAGTGAATGAATTGATAAGACCAATCAAATCATTTGTTTGATCACCCGCTGCATTTTGAGCATCGAGTGCAGCAGGAATAACTCCCGGCAAAACAATATAGCTTCCAAATCGATAAACAACAAGAACAATTAACGTAGTCAGAATACGATTTCTGAGTTCGGTAATACTCCAAATATTTTTTAAAGTTGTAATAAACCGTTTCATGATAATTTGTTATACAAGGACAATAGACCCCCCTGCTTGTTCAACCGCCTCTTTAGCTGCGGGAGAACAAGCATGAACTGATAAATTAACCTTAGCCTTTAATTCACCCCTGCCAAGAACCTTTACTCTATCCAAACGAGCAATGAAACCATGCTCCTTTAAAGAATCTAAGTTAATATCTGTTAGGTTATGTTTTTCGACCATAAGCTGAATATAATCTAAATTAATAGGAACATATTCAACTCTGTTAGGATTCTTAAAGCCCACTTTTGGCAAACGCATCTGAAGAGGCATTTGACCACCCTCGAATCCGCGCTTCAATTTATGACCAGCACGGGATTTGGCTCCCTTGTGGCCCTTTGTAGAAGTACCCCCACGACCAGATCCCTGACCTCTCGCTATTCGCTTCCCTTTTTTTACAGCACCTTTTGCTGGTTTTAAGCTATGTAATTCCATTGCTTGATATTTTAACTGATGTAAGTTATTGTCTAGTCAACCGCCGTTTCTGTAACCACTAAGTGAGCTACTTTGGCAATCATACCCATTATTTGAGGAGTAACTTCTTTAATCACTGAGTGATTAATTCTCCTAAGACCTAAAGCTACCATCGTATCTTTTTGACGCTTTGGCCGATCGATAATACTTTTGATCTGTGTTACTTTTACCTTTGCCATGTTTTAACCGTTAAATAGTTTTTCTAAAGTAATTTTACGTGTTTTTGCAATGACACGGGGATCTCTTAAGTTCTTCAATGCTTCTATAGTAGCTTTAACCACGTTATGAGGATTAGAAGAACCCTGAGATTTAGCTAATACATTGTGCACACCAGCTATTTCCAACACAGCACGCATAGAACCACCTGCGATTACACCGGTACCGTCAGAAGCAGGTTTCAATAAAACTTTACCAGCTTTAAATTTACCTAGGACTTCATGAGGAATGGTACCTTTATAGATAGGAACTTTTACTAAATTCTTTTTAGCATCATCTGCAGCTTTTGTAATTGCTTCAGAGACATCTCTCGCTTTACCCAAACCATGACCGACAGTACCATTACCATCACCCACAACTACGATAGCAGCGAAACTAAAAGTACGACCACCTTTGGTCACTTTGGCCACTCTATTTAGTTGAACCAATTTATCTTTTAGTTCTGTTTCAGCGGGTTTCACCCGATTTTCATTCTGTTTTGCCATTTTATTTTACAGTTGAGGATGATTAAAACTGGAGTCCACCCTCACGGGCACCATCAGCCAATGATTTAATTCTTCCATGGTAAAGGTATCCAGAACGATCAAAAACAACCTTAGAAATATTTGCTTCTTTGGCTCTTTCTGCTAAAAGCTGACCTACTTTGTAAGCTTGCTCTACCTTTGTTCCAACCCCTAATATGTCATTTTCACGAGAATCTGCAGCCACCAATGTATGGCTAATAGTATCATCGATGATCTGAGCATATATCACTTTATTGCTTCTGAAAACACTTAGACGAGGAGAAGAGGCAACGCCTTTAATTTTCTTCCTGATTCTAAAGTGAATTCGCGTTCTGCTTTGTTCTTTTGTCAATTTCATTATTGGACATTTTCTAATCTTAGTGTAGGGAAAAAATCCAGACCCAAGATCCAAATAAAAAAAATATTAGTTAGGACTATTTCTTTTTAGCCCCAGTTTTTCCAAGCTTCCTGCGAACAATTTCGCCCACGAAACGAACACCTTTGCCTTTGTAAGGTTCTGGCTTACGGAATCCTCTGATTTTAGCACTAACCTGACCAAGTAACTGCTTGTCAATACATTCCATAATTATAGTAGGGTTACCACCTTTATCCTGTTTAGTTTCTAAATTAACCTCATCAGGAAGCATAAAAAGAATTGGGTGAGAGTAACCTAAAGTTAATTCCAATAATTTACCAGTATTCGCTGCACGATAACCCACACCAATGAGTTCGATGTTAGCTGTAAAACCAGTGGAAACACCGGTAACCATATTATTAATTAAAGAACGATATAAACCATGGACGGTTTTGTGCCTTTTTTGATCCGTTGGACGTTGAACAGTAACAACTGATCCATTAATATCGACGGTTAAATCTGGATCGATTTGTTGGTTAAGTGAACCTTTAGGACCTTTAACGGTAACTAAATTATTCTTACCAACACTCACTTCAACCCCACCTGGAAGCGTTATAGGAGCTTTACCTATTCTAGACATGTTTAATAAATTTAGAAGTGAGTAAATTAGTAGATATAAAGTAGAATTTCACCACCAACATTCAATTGACGTGCCTTCTTATCAGTCATAACTCCCTTAGAAGTAGAGACGATAGACACGCCGAGACCGTTAATAATACGTGGTATTTCGTCTGTTTTTGCATACTTACGAAGTCCAGGCTTACTAACCCTTCCCAATTTACGGATAATAGGTTTACGCGTAAGTACATCATATTTTAATGCAATACGAATAAGTCCCTGATTACCCTTGCCACCTTCTTCAAATTTGTATTTCAGGATAAAACCCTGATCATACAAAATCTCAGTGATTGCCTTTTTAAGACCGGATGCTGGAATATCAACCAATCTGTGACCCGCCATTTGCGCGTTTCTAATACGCGTTAGATAATCGGCTATTGGATCTGTTACTGCCATTGTATAAATATTTACCGTGCGGTATTTCGGAAGAAACCTACACAGTTGTTAAGAAATTACCAACTAGCTTTAGTGATTCCTGGAATTTTACCATCCAGTGCCATCTCTCTAAATTTAACTCTGCAAAGACCAAACTGTCTAATATAACCTTTGGGCCTTCCAGTTAACTGACATCTATTGTGCAAACGAATAGGACTTGAATTTCTTGGAAGTAAATCCAACTCATCCCAACGACCCTCTGCCTTCAACTGCTTTCTTTTTTCAGCGAATTTTTCAACTAAACGCTGACGTTTCTTTTCTCTGGCTATTAATGATTTCCTTGCCATTATGCTTCTTCTTTTTTCTGATTTTTGAATGGTAAACCTAAAGCTTTCAATAAAGCAAGAGCCTCAGCATCTGTTTTGGCAGTAGATACAAAAGTTATATCCATACCAGAAACACGTGTAATCTTGTCAATATCAATTTCAGGGAAAATAAGCTGTTCTGTAATTCCTAAACTGTAGTTACCACGACCATCAAAGCTTTTATCATTAATACCTCTGAAATCTCTTACCCTTGGAAGAGCAACGCCAACCAAACGGTCAAGAAACTCATACATGTGGTTATGACGAAGGGTAACTTTAACCCCGATAGGCATTTTTTCTCTTAACTTGAAGTTAGAGATAGAAGTCTTAGCTTTAGTAGAAACAGCTTTTTGACCGGCAATAGTAGATAACTCCTGAAGAGCTGCATCGACCATTTTCTTATCCTGAGTAGCTGCGCCCACTCCCTGGTTAATACAAATTTTAGTTAAGCGGGGAACCTGCATAACTGAACTGTACTGAAACTGCTCCATTAAAGCAGGAACGACATCTTTAAAATATTTGTCGCGAAGTCTTGGTGTATATTTCATCACTTGATCGTTTGGCCTGATTTTTTAGCATATCTCTCCATATTACCTTCACTGTCAGGACGACGTCCTACACGTGTTGGATTATTTGTTTGTGGATCGACAACCATAATATTAGAAATATGAATGGAAGCTGGCTTTTCAATAATGCCGCCGGCATTTTCCTGTGTGGCTTTGGTATGTTTTTTAACCATATTAACCTGGTCAATGAGTACACGCTGCTTTTCAGGGTAAACCTCCATTATCTCATGTATTTTAGTTCTATCTTTAGAAGAACCGGAAATAACCACCACTTTATCACCCTTCTTGACCTTTAATTTAGGAGAGAAACGTTTTTGTTGAATGATATTTTTTTTCATGTGCATTGTTTGAACCTATAGAAGGCGCTAAAAAATTATAATACTTCAGGAGCTAGGGAAACAATCCGCATAAAATCTTTATCCCTAAGTTCTCTTGCCACGGGCCCGAAAATACGAGAACCTCTCGGCTCATCTTGAGTATTCAGCAACACACATGCATTATCATCAAAACGAATATAAGAACCATCTTTACGACGAATTTCTTTTTTAGTTCTAACAATCACAGCTTTTGAGACTGAACCTTTTTTGATACCCCCTGGAGAAGTATCTTTGACTGAAACGACTATGGTATCACCTACGCCAGCATACCTGCGTTTCGAGCCACCGAGCACACGAATACAGAGAACTTCTTTAGCTCCACTGTTATCTGCCACTCTTAATCTGGATTCCTGTTGAATCATAGTATGTACATTTAGCGGATTTGAAAACGGTTAAAGTTACAAATCGTAAATTTCAAAATTATTTTGCTCTCTCAATTACTTCAACCAATCTCCAGCTTTTATTCTTGCTGAGGGGACGGGTTTCCATAATACGTACGGTATCACCGATGTGACATTCGTTTTGTTCATCATGAGCCATCAACTTTTTGGTCTTCATAATAAACTTTCCATAAATAGGGTGACGAAATTTACGTTCTACTTTAATAGAAATAGATTTCTCCATTTTGTTACTAGAAACGACACCCACTCTAGTTTTTCTTAAGTTCCTTTCTTCCATGATATTGCGACGTTAGCAATTACAAATTTAATCTTCTCCTGCGCACTTTTTTAGATCTGCCATTTTGTTCTTCCGGAGTAAGAACCAAAATTTCTCTAGACCTAAGTTCCGTGTGAATTTGCGCAATTTCACGACGTAGATTCCTCAAAACCAGAGGATTACCTAAACCTTTAACTGCATGTTCAAATTTCAATTTTTGATACTGCAATTCGGAGCGTTCCAATTCTCCCTGTAAGTCTAGTGTAGCCATTTCACGGAAATCCGTTATTCTGTTATTAGCCATTGTTAAAATGGATTAAATTAATGTTCAAAGACCCTTACGGGATAATTATTCAGCAATATCGTGGCGAACCACAATTTTAGTAAGACAAGGAAGCTTTTGAGCAGCCAATTTTAGGGCACCTTCGGCCACATCTCTTGGTACACCATCGAGTTCGAACATAATTCTACCAGCTTTTACGATAGCTACCCAATGATCAAGGGCACCTTTACCCTTACCCATACGAACCTCTTGAGGTTTGGAGGTAATAGGTTTATCTGGAAAAATACGAATCCAAACTTTACCCTCTCTTTTCATGAAACGAGTCATGGCAATACGAGCGGCTTCAATTTGCCTGTTGGTTAACCTTCCGCTATCCAAAGATTTGAGACCAAAGCTACCAAAAGCAATAGTACTTCCTCTTTGGGCGACGCCTTTTATACGCCCCTTATGTTGTTTGCGGTATTTCGTTCTTTTAGGCTGTAACATAAAATTCTTTTTTATTGGCTTTAACCACAAAGAAATGACCCTTCATTCTAAAGCTCGGCAAAGATAAACTTTTTTTAAATAAATACTAACGTTTCCGTTGGTTTCTTCCATCTCCATTTCCGCCAGGTCCTCTTCTGCGATTTCCGTCTCTTCTATCGCCACCTTTTTCACCACCTCTATCGTTACCACCTCTTGAGAAACCACCTCCACTATTGTTTCCGGAGACAGGTTTACCACTGGCTTGTTGAGCAACAGATGGAGAAAGATCGCGTTTTCCGAGTACCTCACCCTTACAGATCCAGGTTTTGATACCTATCTTACCATAAACGGTTTGAGCTTCCTGCCATGAGTAATCGATATCGGAACGAAAAGTATGAAGAGGCGTTTTTCCTTCTTTAAATTCTTCTGAACGAGCCATTTCCGCTCCATTCAAACGACCAGAAATACGTACTTTTATACCTTCAGCTCCAGGCGTGCGCATGGTTGTCTGAATGGCCATCTTAATGGCGCGTCTGTAATTAATACGTGCTTCGAGCTGTTTCGCAATACCTTCACCTACAATAACTGCATCCAGTTCAGGTTTACGAATCTCAAGAATATTAATTTGAATATCCTTCCCAGTTAACTTCCTCAATTCACCGCGAATCAATTCAACTTCCTGACCACCCTTTCCGATGACAATACCCGGACGAGAGGTATGAATAGTTACAGTAACACGCTTAAGCGTGCGTTCTATGACAACACGTGCAATACCCCCTTTAGAGATACGTGCTTGTAAATAATTACGGATTTGTTCGTCCTCAATAACTTTAGCCGCAAAATCTTTACCACCAAACCAGTTGGAATCCCAACCTCTGATGATTCCTAAACGATTTCCTATCGGATTAGCTTTCTGACCCATACCTTCTGGTATATTATAATTTGATAAATTAATTATTCTTCGGAAGCTGCGGCAACGGCAACAGTTTCACTTTCTAGGGGTACCCTATTTTGCACTACAATAGTAACGTGGTTAGTACGTTTACGTATTCTGTGTGCACGACCATGGGGCGCTGGCCGAAATCTTTTAATCTGTGTACCACCGTCAACGAAGGCAGTTTTAATAAAAAGATCGAAATCTGCCACATCATTTCCCTCAGCTTTATTACCCCAATTGGCAATAGCGCTGTCAAGAAGTTTTTTCAACCAGATACCAGACTCTCTTTTTGTAAATCTAAGAATAGAGAGGGCATCACTTATTTTCTTTCCACGAATATTATCCACTACTAAACGCATTTTGCGTTCTGACATTGGGACATTTTTCAATTTGGCAATTGCTTCCATATTAAAATCATTGAATACCAGTAAGGTATTTTAGTAATTCAAAATTATTTTTTACGATTTCCTGAGTGCCCCCTAAAATTACGGGTTGGAGAAAATTCACCCAACTTATGGCCAACCATGTTTTCAGTAACAAATACCGGAACAAAAGTTTTACCATTGTGCACTGCTATTGTTTCACCCACCATATCAGGAATAATCATAGAAGATCTCGACCAGGTTTTAATCACTGATTTTTTCTTCGCTGTTTTGCTTTCCATAACCTTTTCGAGTAGTTTATGAAAAACGTATGGGCCTTTTTTTATTGATCTTGCCATAGCAAATATAATTTGTTAAAGTTAAGCTTATGAGGCTATCCTTAGGTTATGGATTTTTGGTTTTTCTCTTAGTGATAATCAATCTGGAAGAATTCTTCCGAGTATCACGTGTTTTCTGACCTTTGGCCATAATTCCTGTCCTTGAACGAGGATGTCCACCGGAAGCACGACCTTCACCACCACCCATTGGGTGATCGACAGGGTTCATCGCTACACCTCTAACTCTTGGTCTGTTACCTAACCAGCGGTTACGTCCAGCCTTACCCATAACTTGTAATCCATGATCAGGATTTGAAGTATTACCAATGGTAGCTTTACAAGTATTAAGTACACGTCTTACCTCACCTGAAGGTAATTTAATAACCACGTACCTTTCCTCCTTATTCATCAAAGTACCGTAAGTACCGGCACTTCTGGCCATAGAAGCACCCTTTCCTGGTACAAGTTCTATAGCATGAATGTTAGCACCTAATGGAACCTCTTTCAAAACCATGGCATTACCAACGGTAGGAGGGGCACCAGGACCAGATATTACTGTAGAGCCAACGGCTAAACCGTTTGGCGCAATAATATATCTTTTTTCACCATCTTCGTATTGAAGAAGAGCTATATAAGCGGTACGGTTCGGGTCATATTCAATAGACATAACCTCAGCTTTTACACCGTCCTTATTCCTTTTGAAGTCAATAATTCTATAACGACGTTTGTGTCCACCACCTTTTTGGCGCATGGTCATCTTACCAGTATTGTTTCTTCCACCCGACTTTTTGATAGGGGCAAGAAGACTCTTTTCTGGCTCATCGGTAGTAACCTCCGAGAAAGTATTACCCACTCTAAAACGAGTACCAGGGGTAATTGGATTAAACTTTTTAACTGTCATGATATGGTTTTCAATTTAGATTCATCACGAGTAAGCACACCATAAAATCTTACTCATACGAATCGTTAACAATATTAATTACCGCCGAAAAAATCAATTTCCTCACCATGTCCAATGCGCACGTATGCCTTCTTGAAAGATGGTTTTCTACCTTTAAGTACACCTGATTTGGTGTTTCTTGATTTGGCTTTGCCAGGAACGACCAATGTATGGACAGATACAACAGCAACAGAGTACATATCTTCTACTGCTTTCTTAATCTCCAATTTATTGGCTCTCTTATCTACCTGAAAACAATAGTTGTTCTGTGTTCCGGATAGACCTTCTGATTTTTCGGTAATCAGTGGTTTTATTAAAATAAACTTGTTTGCCATTGTTCAACTAACTAGTGGGTAACACCCGATTTAAGCTAATGATTCAGTTAACTTTCCAAGAGCTGCTTCAGAAAGTACTAAAGATCTCGCGTTCATGATATCATAAACATTTAAATCCTGAGCTCTTATAACTTTAGCTGTTGGTAAATTCCTTCCTGATAAATACACGATTTTGTCATGCTCAGGTGTAACCAGAATTGATTTTTTATCTGAAATTTTTAAGTTCTGCAGAATATCCAAGAAAGCTTTTGTTTTAGGATTATCAAAAGTGAAATCCTCAACTACTACGATAGAACCTGACGCAGCTTTTGTGCTTAAAGCAGAAACTCTGGCAAGTTTACGCACCTTCTTATTTAATTTTTGCTCGTAATCTCTTGGAACGGGACCGAATATACGTCCTCCACCATGGTATAATGGATTTTTGATATCCCCCTTACGAGATCCACCCGTACCTTTTTGTTTATGTAATTTACGGGTTGAACCCGCAACTTCACTACGACCTTTAGTCTTATGCGTTCCTTGACGCTGATTTGCCAGGTAAGCTTTAACCGCTAAATAAATGACATGGTTGTTAGGTTCTACACCAAATATTGCATCTGGTAACTCAACCTCTCTCCCGGTCTCTTGGCCATTTATATTATGAATAACTAATTTCATGCTAATAATATTAATCCCTAAGGACAGTCAAAAATTACTTTTTCTCCAAAATAACAGTAGAACCATTGTGTCCGGGAATAGCTCCCTTCACAAGAATTAAATTCTTATCTGCGAATATTTTAACTACACGAAGATTCTTGATTTTAATTCGGTCGTTACCGTCACGTCCTGCCATTCGCATTCCCTTGAATACACGAGATGGGTAAGAAGAAGCACCGATTGAACCTGGGGCACGCTGTCTGTTGTGCTGACCGTGAGTAGCATCATTTACACCCGCAAAAGCATGTCTTTTCACTACACCCTGGAAACCTTTACCTCTGGATTGACCTATGGCGTTAATAGCATCTCCTTCACTGAAAATTTCGTCCACCGTAATTGCGTCTCCAATAGACTTACTTACTGCATTGAAATCTCTGAATTCAATAATATTAGACTTTGGGGTAGTGCTTGCAGCTTCAAAGTGACCTTTGAGCGCTTTGGTCGTGTTCTTTTCTTTAGCTTCGCCGAAACCTAACTGCAAAGCGTTATAACCATCTGTATCAGATGATTTAACTTGGGTAACAATGCATGGTCCCGCTTCAATAACGGTACAAGCTATGTTACGACCAGTACTATCATAGATACTGGTCATGCCTATTTTTTTTCCTATTAATCCGTTCATCAGACTTTTATTTTAATCTAAATATTTCACTGCTAAATTTGGGCAATGAAAATAGACTACGTCAATTTAACTTGAATATCTACACCACTCGGCAATTCTAACTTGGATAGGGCATCCACAGTCTTCTGCGTTGGAGTATAAATTTCAATCATTCGTTTGTGCGTTCTCAATTGGAACTGCTCACGAGATTTCTTATTGACGTGCGGTGAACGGAGCACAGTAAATATTTTTTTCTCTGTGGGCAGCGGAATCGGGCCAGTTACGATGGCACCACTATTGCGAACAGTTTTTACAATTTTCTCCGTCGATTTATCTACGAGATTATGGTCGTAGGAACGAAGTTTGATTCTAATCTTCTGATTCATGCCTTTTTAAAGCTAGTTTATGTCAAAAAATTTAAGCTTTCGGGTACATTTACCCGTATGCCAATTACACTCTTATTATTCAGTCAAAGGGATTAACCCTTTGACTTTTCAATAATTTCTTTAGATACGCCCTGTGGTGCTTCACTATAGTGAGCAAATTCCATGGACGAGGTCGCTCTTCCGGAAGTAATGGTACGAAGTTGAGTAACATAACCAAACATTTCAGATAACG
Organism: Bacteroidota bacterium; assembly: GCA_017858735.1. Classification (GTDB taxonomy): domain Bacteria; phylum Bacteroidota; class Bacteroidia; order Chitinophagales; family Saprospiraceae; genus BJGN01. The sequence goes on along the minus strand of JAFMBH010000010.1, from coordinate 45,588 downwards.
GAACTTCGGCTGCAATACTTACAGCACCTGGTCTTGGCTCCTGCCCTTTTGGCATACCTCTTCTTCTGTTCAAGTCACCAATAACAGGACCTACATAATCCTCTGGTGTTACTACCTCCAATTTCATTATTGGTTCCATTAACACTGGACCCGCCTTACTGGCTGCAGCTCTGAAGCCTTCCTTTGCACATAATTCGAATGCTATCGGTTTAGAATCCACAGCGTGCATAGATCCGTCAAAAACCCTAACTTTCATACTGTCCAAAGAATAACCAGCTAAAACGCCATTGTCCATCATGGCTCTGAAACCGTCAGATATAGGCTTGATATAATTTTTGTCAATAGATCCTCCGACAATATCCCATTGGAACTGTAAACGAGTCTTACCTGATTTGAAGTCATCAGAATCTAAGAAAGTTTCATCTGCTGGACCTAATTCAAATTCCATATCGGCAAATAAACCTGATCCACCCGTTTGTTTCTTTAAACGCTCTCTGTGGGTAACCGTTTTAGTTAAAGTTTCCTTGTAATTTACCTGAGGAGCTCCCTGGTTACATTCAACTTTAAATTCACGACGTAAACGATCTACGATAATTTCGAGATGAAGTTCACCCATTCCACTAATTACTGTCTGATTGGTGTCTTCGTCATATCTTACTCTGAAGGTTGGATCTTCTTCAGCTAATTTAGCTAAAGACATACCTAACTTATCCAGGTCTTTCTGTGTTTTTGGCTCAATAGCGATAGCGATAACAGGCTCCGGGAAAACCATGCTCTCGAGAATAATTTGCTTATTCAAGTCGCATAGTGTATCTCCAGTGCGGATATCTTTAAATCCAACCGCTGCAGCAATATCACCCGCTTCTACTCTATCGATAGGATTTTGCTTATTTGCATGCATTTGATACAAACGAGAAATCCTTTCTTTATTGCCAGACCTTGTATTCATAACATAAGAACCCGCATCAAGTGCACCAGAATAAACCCTCATAAAGGCCAAACGACCTACGAAAGGATCTGTTGCGATTTTGAACGCAAGTGCTGCAAATGGTTCCGAAACCGAAGGTTTACGATATACCTCCTCATCTGTATCAGGATCAATTCCCTTTACAGCCTCTATATCAAGAGGGGAAGGCATGAATGCGCAAACAGCATCAAGGAGTGCTTGAACACCTTTATTTTTGAAAGCCGAACCACACATCATGGGAACGAACTTTAAATCACATACTGCCTGACGAATAGCCATTCTCATTTCGTCAGCTGAGATAGAGTTAGGATCTTCAAAGAATTTCTCCATCAAAGTATCATCATACTCAGCTACCGCTTCTAACAACTTAGATCTCCATTCGAAAACGGTATCTACTAAATCTTCGGGAATAGGTACAATTTCGTAAGTAGCACCTTGATCATGCTCATTCCAGACGATAGCCTGATTGGTAATCAAGTCAACTACCCCTTTGAAACGTTCTTCCGCACCGATAGGCACTTGCAAAGGAATAGCAACAGAACCTAACTTAGTTTGAACGTCGTTTACAACGTTAAAGAAATCAGCACCAGAGCGATCCATTTTATTAACAAAACCGATTCTTGGAACTTTATAATTATCTGCAAGTCTCCAGTTAGTTTCAGATTGAGGCTCTACACCACTTACTGCGCAAAACAAAAAGCAAAGACCATCGAGAACACGTAAAGATCTATTCACCTCAACAGTGAAATCTACGTGACCAGGTGTGTCAATAATGTTTAACACATATTCATTGTCTTTCCAGGACCAGGCAGACTTCGTAGCAGCGGAAGTAATAGTAATACCTCTTTCCTGTTCTTGTTCCATCCAGTCCATGGTAGCAGCACCATCGTGAACCTCACCGATTTTGTGGCTTATACCAGTATAGAACAAAATACGTTCTGTAGTGGTCGTTTTACCAGCATCGATGTGTGCTGCGATTCCAATATTTCTAGTAAAAAGTAAATTATTAGACATTTTCGAACCTTAAATAGGTATTTATAAAATTTCGACAGATGGTTTATACACGGAAGTGAGCGAACGCACGATTAGATTCCGCCATTCTGTGCGTATCTTCTTTTTTCTTAACGGCAGCACCTTCACCTTTACTTGCAGCAATAACTTCAGAGGCTAACTTTTCAGCCATACCTTTCCCGCTACGTTGTCTTGAAAAACGGATTAACCATTTCATTCCAATAGAAACTTTACGTTTTGCTCTGATTTCTGTTGGAATCTGGAAAGTGGCACCACCTACCCTTCTACTTCTAACTTCAACCATAGGCATGATATTAGTAAGCGCCTTTTTCCAAGTTTCATGTTCGTTAGACTTAGTCTTTTCACGAACAATGTCCATAGCGTCGTAAAAAATACCAAATGCGGTACTTTTTTTGCCTTCCCACATCAAATTATTAACGAACTGTGTAACCAGTGTATCGTTAAAACGGGGGTCAGGCTGAATAATTCTTAGTTTTGGTTTTCTTTTTCTCATTTTGAATTAGCGGTTTCTCGCTCAGATTATTAGGACGAACCTGTGAAACATAATTACTTTTTAACCGGCTTAGGTGTTTTAGCACCATATTTAGAACGGCTTTTTTTACGGTTGTTCACACCAGCAGTATCTAGTGCGCCGCGTACGATAGTATAACGTACTCCAGGTAAATCTTTTACCCTTCCTCCGCGAATTAACACGATAGAGTGTTCCTGCAAATTGTGACCTTCACCTGGGATGTAAGCAATAACCTCAATTCCATTCGTTAAACGAACTTTCGCTACTTTACGAAGCGCTGAATTTGGCTTCTTTGGCGTAGTCGTATAAACTCTCGTACAAACTGCACGTTTCTGTGGACAAGAGTCCAACGCTCTGGTTTTGCTCTTTTCTTTGATTTGGAGCCTGCCCTTGCGAACCAACTGATTTATAGTAGGCATACCTTCTAAAAGTTTTACTGTAAGTGGCTTGATTATTTACTTTCTATTAATATTTTGGTTTCATAAAAACCTCCATATTTCAAAAGCGAAGGCAAAGGTAAGTCTTTAATTTTATCTATCCAAAGGAATTATAGAATTAATTAAAAATAACTGTTTAATTTCTTAAAATTAATATTTGTGCTTAGGTTTGAAGGAGTATTTAACCCTTACATTTCATAAATGTCCCAAATAACTGACATTAAATACCGCACTGACTTTACAGTTCGCGCTGCTGAGACAGATTATACCAGACAGTTAACTTTGCCTGGCTTACTGAGAGTTTTTCACGAAGCATCCTTGCAAAGTGTTATTAAACTTGGTCTATCTATCTGGCATTTAGAAAAATATAATGCCTCCTGGGTTTTATTAAGAAAGGAAGTCAATCTTTACAAAATGCCTGTGCTTGGTGACTCTATTACCGTTGAAACTTTTCCCTCCGGTGCAGACAGGCATCTGACCTACAGAGATTTTAAAGCTTTTGACCAGCAAGGTAACTTATTGGCTACCGCAAGTTCTTCCTGGTTGCTGATGGAGTTAAATGATAGAAAAATGATGGCTATTCCTCCCGAATTGGTCCAGTCTATTGAACGTTTCTTTCCAGAGCCCTCTGATTGCCTCCCAAGACCTTCCGGTAAATTACCCTTAGTGTCAAATGCAGATTTTGAATGGAATGCTCAGGTAGGTTGGTTCGATTTGGATTTCAATTATCATCTCAACAATGTAACCTACGCTTCCTGGATGCTCAACGCTTTACCAGAATCTGTTTTTAAATCAAAAACGCTATCTAATTTTCAAATAAGATATACCAAAGAAGCTTTATTGAATGACCAAATACACTGTTCCACACAACAAATAAATGAGGGCCAATTTAGCCACCAACTCAATAGAGTCTCCGATGGCGCAGACCTTGCTTATGGTAAAAGTAGTTGGATTTAATACAGCAACTTCAATACATTGTTGAAATATACTATTAACTAAAATATTGTTACCCCAAACTTTAGTTAATAATACACCGTGTAGAGCGCGGCCAAAATGCCAAGTATTAAAATTGAGCCGATAATAAATGCTGGTTTAACTTCCAGCATTGATTTGTCAAAAGGTAATATCTCTTTTCGCTGAACGCTGGCAGGGGTCAATAAACTTATAATAATCATTAGGAATAAAACAATCCAAAAAGTGATAAACATTCTATCTAAAAACGGGTAAACAGGGAACATTCCTCCAGTCCAGTCTGGTAGAAACTTTAGCGTTGCTGATAAGGGAATAGTTAGAATAGTACCAAATAAGGCCGCTCCCGATGTTGTTTTTTTCCAAAACAAGCCTAATAAAAAGATCGCTAATACGCCGGGAGATAAAAAGCCAACGTATTCTTGTATGAACTGATATGCCTGGTCCAGACTCCTTAATGCGGGAGCAACAAAAGCTGCCACCGTTATAGATATAACTACAGCCCAACGTCCTGTATTGACCAACTGCTTTTCAGAAGCATTGGTGTTTATCATCTTTTTATATATATCCAAAGAAAATATGGTAGAAATACTATTAGCTTTCCCAGCTAAAGACGCCACCACCGCAGCTGTTAAGGCAGCAAAAGCAACCCCTTTCAATCCTGAAGGCAATAAATTCATGAGGGTAGGATAAGCCTGATCAGGTTTTATAACTCCATCCATGCTCATTTCATTTTGAAAAAGTCCATTCTCATGAAGAACGAACATGGCAATTCCTGGAATTACCACGATAAGCGGCACCAGTAATTTAAGGAATGCGGCAAATAATATGCCATTTCTTGCCGTGGCTAAATCAGCTCCCAAAGCTCTTTGTACAATATATTGATTACAGCCCCAGTAAGCCAGATTGTTAATCAACATACCCCCAAAAATAACACCGAGTCCAGGTAATTTATCGTAATGAGGATGCCCCTTTTCCAGAATAAGATGAAAATGACCGGGTGCTTCTTGTTTTAAAATACTCAAGCCAGCCATAAAATCTTTTCCAAATCCAAATTCCTCAGATAAAAGCGTGAGAGATAAATACGTTGTTACCAGACCCCCAAGAATTAAAACGGCCACCTGAATAACATCTGTGTAGCCTATAACCCGCATTCCACCAATGGTTACTATAATGGAAAACAAACTGAGGGAAACGACACAAGTCATGAATGATATGTTTGCAATGGATGTAATGGCCAAAGCACCCAAATAGATAATGGAAGTAAGATTTACAAACACATAAACCAACAACCAGAAAAGAGCCATAATGCTGCTTACCTGCTCATTATATCGGGTAGCAAGAAATTGCGGCATGGTATAAATCCTGTTCTTTAAAAACATAGGGATAAAAAACAGGGCAACAATAATTAATACCAGACCTGACATCCATTCATAAGAAGATATTGCCAGTCCTATGGCAAAACCAGAACCTGACATACCGATAAAATGCTCCGCTGATATATTAGAAGCAATTAACGAGGCACCAATGGCCCACCATGTTAATGAACCTTCCGCAAGGAAAAATTCCTGGGCCGTTTCATTCTTTGCCGTCTTTCGTTTGTAAATCCAAATTCCATAGGCTGCAACCAGGATGAAATATAGAAAAAATACTAAATAATCAGCTAGTTGCAGGGTGTTCATCTAATTAAAATTTCAGGGTTTCCGGTAAATATTTCTTCAGTAAGTTAGTGTAGTATGGGCGTAATTCATCCCAATTTGGTGGCTCTGGATTTTTAGAATACAGATCGTATGGGTTGAATAATTTTACCCACGGCAACATCGCTTTATCATGATCATCGAGCAAATATTCATAGGCACCTTCTCTATGCCAGGCATAAAAAGAGTGATATCTAAGCATATATAAACCTTCTTCCGGAATATAATTTTTCATTATCTGATAAATATATTCGTCATGTCCCCACGACATATCCACCTTTCTCAATCCACAATTTTTTTCATAAACGCCCAGCTCAGAATTATATCTGGCATCAGTATAATCGACATTTTCCGAAAAAAATTCGGGATAAACTATTTTATCGGAGTAGGCACAACCTACGGGAAAAGTATCTCCAACCACAGCCCATTGAGGCTCACCAAAAAGACAAAGAACTTTACCCATATCATGCATGAGTCCAACTAAAACCATCCAATCGGGATGACCATCACGACGAATCGCTTCTGATGTCTGCAGAAGATGCTGAAATTGATCTAAATCGGTGTCCGGATCAGAATCATCTACCAATTGATTTAAAAAATCAAAGGCATCCCAAACGGACATTTCCTTTCTACTAAAAGAGAGGTATTCCTTTTGTTTTTCCTTTACAAAAGCAAACGATTGATGTGTATGATTTAATCTGTAAAATTCCTTTACTGTATCTCTTGCCGGCTCCTCATAATTGCGGTATGCTTCCGTCGCTTTCGAGGTTGCAATATCCTCTGGGTTAGGATAGCGGCGTAAAAGGTCGTCTTCCCATTCATCTAAACTGGCCAAAGGCTGATTTTGATTCTCTATAACATGCGTCATATTCGTAGATTTAACGTAACAAGATAACAAAAATATTTATTTATTGGAAATTTTTCCACATTTTGCTTTCCATAGGCTTCATAGTTCTTTCATTATATTTTGCGTCCAGCTTTTTATTATAATAGCGGGAAATTTCGCCAGCCACCTGGAAATAAATCAATTGACCGATAGGCATACCCGCGTAAACCCTCACAGGTTGGGTACAAGAAATTTCAAGGGTCCAGTGATTGCAAAATCCGACATCACCCTTTCCTGCCGTGGCGTGAATATCTATACCGAGCCGACCAACGCTTGATTTTCCCTCAAGAAATGGAACGGTATTATGTGTTTCTGTATATTCTAAAGTTGAGCCAAGATATAATACGCCAGGTTTTAAAATGATACCCTCCTCCGGTATTTCAAACTGAGTAATTTCATTGGGCAGTTTAGCATCAAGCACCTCTGCCGTATAAATAGCCAGATACTTTGAAAGATGCACATCGTATGAATTGGTGCCCAGGCAGGCAGGATCAAAGGGCTCAATAATAATTTCGCCGGTCGAAATAGCTTGTTGTATCTTAATGTCGCTTAAAATCATTTTCTAGTTTTTATGGTATCCTGAAGGGTTAATATTTTCAAATCTTCTGTTGTCAATATTTTATTTACCAATGATTTAGGGGAAAAATACACGATTAATTCCTCCCCTGGAATAATATCCATGTAATTTTCCGAGAAGAATCCTTCCATTTCGGGAAAATCAAGATAAACGTTTTTAGCTAATTTAGCTGATGTCAATTTTATGATATAGACCAATCCATTATTTTCAATAGTACATTCAAGGCCATGATTTTTGGGTAAATCGAGCTCTTTCACCGGCGTAAAATAATGAAGATCGCGGGCATGAACTTTATTATTCGTATCGACTGCCAATATTTCTAATACCAGACGTTTTGCATTCTGGCCCTTTGGAATCCATTCGTTGAGCTGAAGAATAGCCAATTCCTTAGAGGTATTTGAAGGGGTAATGAAAGGAATTTCCTTAGTTTGGAGAAGATTCCCGTCAAAATCGAACAGATTAATTTTTAATGTTAAGGAATCGGTGCTAATTTTATCAGATACTGCCCGTATTTCCAAGTGTTTGTTATGCTGTCTAACGCTAACGAGAAGGGGTGAAAAAGCGGCTTTAACAAAATAGTGCATAGCCTTCCAACGCTGAAAATAATCCATTCCCGACCAGGAAGCTACCGGCCAGCAATCGTTTAATTGCCAATAGAGAGAGCCCATATTATAAGGCATAGCTTGCCGGTGCGCCTCAATAGCCGTTCGAATGCCCTCGGCCTGCAGTAATTGTCCAACATAGAGAAAGTGAGCAAAATTTTCAGGAATCTGATAATGATCCTCCATGTATTTTTTAATTCTCATATTCCCTATACCACTTCTTTGGTGAGCAGCCATAACCTCTGAGGTAATATCCCAATCTTCAGGAATAGTGTAAGAAGCGACGGTTCTCCATTCCGGAAAGGATTGAAAGCCATATTCACTCATAAACCGCCCTATATATTTGTAGAAATCATCGAAAGGGTGTTGTTCGTGCCATACACCCCAATAGTGAATATCTCCTGCCGGGGTGTTTTTAGACGCATGATCACCTTCTTTATAGTAGGGTGACGAGGGCCAGTAAAAAGAATCCCCATGATACTGTTGAACCATTTCTGGTAACAATTTATGGAAAACATCTTCATAAGCCTTCCAGATCAACTTTCTTTTCTCGGGTCCATATTTTTGTTTCCAACCCCAGCCTTTAAATTCTTTATATTGTGACCAGGCCACATCAATTTCATTATTACCGCACCACAAAGCGATAGAGGGATGATTTCGCAGTCTCTTTATATTGTAGATAGCCTCCTCCTTAACTCTTCTTAAAAAATCGGCATCTCCGGGAAACATACTGCAGGCAAACATAAAATCTTGCCAAACGAGGATACCATATTCATCACATAGGTCATAAAAAATATCATTTTCATAAAAACCACCGCCCCAAACTCGAAGCATATTCATGTTGGCATTAGCGGTTGAATGAATGAGCCATTGATATTGCTGGTCAGTAACCCGGGGAATAAATACATCGGAGGGAATATAATTGGCTCCTTTTGCAAAAATGGGTCTTCCGTTGAGTTCCACATAGAAAGAAGCACCGTCCTTATCAGGCTCTTGAACTATTTTTATGGTTCTAAGACCTATTTTTTTACTTTGAATATCCAGCAACTGACCCTTGTGAAATAATTTTAGGTCAAATTGATATAGGTGTGGGGTTCCAAGGTCATGAGTCCACCATCGTTGAGGATTTTCTATGACGAATGGTTGCACAATATTGTGTTCCCCCTTTTCCAGATAGATTGACGTTGAGGCGAGTTTTTCTTCATCGGACCATAATTCCAGGGAATAATCACCTGATGATGCCACGACCAATTCGGATATACTTTCCAATTCGGCCAAAGAATCGCTTAGTTTCAGTTGCTTTATGTAAAGATCATTTTGTTTTGCATGAGACCAGGCACGAAGTCTTACCTCTCTAAAAATACCAGAACTGACTAATCTGGGACCCCAATCCCAACCAAAATGATAACCGGGTTTTCTTAGAAAAACACTTACTCTGCTATTTCCCAATCCCCCATTTTCAGATTGATCATTAGAGGCTGGCAAATCAAACCCATGCTTATCGAGCATTTCCAATCCAACCCTTGTAGGAGAATGAAAATAAAGTCTAAGATTATTATCCCCTTCGCGGAGATATTGTTTTATATCAACCTGCCAGGCAACGAAAAAATTATCTGCAGAAAAAAGGAGGTTTCCATTTAAATAAACATCGACGTAGGTATCCAGGCCATCAAATTCTAGGAAAACATGGTCTGCATTTTGCAAAGACTCCTCCAATTGAAAAGTAACCTTGTACTCCCAATCGACTTTATCTACCCATTGAGCGTCCTTTTCATTGGTTCTAAAAAAGGGGTCCTCCAACTTATTATTCTCCATCAAATCGGTATGAACCGTACCTGGAACGGAGGCATTTAACCAGACTGATTCCCCTGCCTGTCGAAAAAACCATGGTTTATCTAAAGGAATAATTTTCATTTCCATCTGTATTTGCGCAAAAGTGGAGGTAAGATTCACAGTCAAAATAAACAAGAAAAGCCATTTTGTTTTCATCGTTTCTAAAAAGGGGGTAATATATTGATAGTTAAATTAAATACATAATGTTAGTAAATAAATTGCAGGTTCGGAAAGTTTGTTACTGGTAAATACAATAAGATTGTAATTTAGCCAACTTTTTAAACCCAATTGAAAACCAAATGAATTCCATTCACCCTAGCAAGGACTTTTCAGACTTGTTATCACTTCAACCCGGAGACCGATCTCAACTCATAAAAAAAGTCACAGACTATTACCTTCAGTTTTTAGATGGTTTACCCGAGGGGAAAGCCTATTTAGGGGACGAAGATGCTGGAAAAGCGTTAGGGTCCATGCCATTTCAGGAAAACCCTTATCCAATAGACCAGATTTTCGAAGTTTTCCATCAATCAGTTACTGAAAATGGTATTAATCCATGCAGTGGCAAACACTTTGGCTATGTTCCAGGTGGAGGCATTGAAACGGCAGCTTGGGGAGATTTTTTAGGTGCCCTTACTAACCGCTACAGCGGAGTAAATTTTGCAAATCCTGGTGCTGTCAGGATGGAAAACCAGGTAATATCCTGGATGTGTAACTTGGTCGGGTATGATCAGCGAAGCCATGGAAGTTTACTTTCTGGAGGCTCTATTGCCAATCTTACAGGAATCATTGCCGCGAGGGATCATAAAGAACTAAAAGCCAGAGATTTTGAAAGAGCTGTCATCTATTTAACAGATGAAACGCATCACTGCGTACAAAAGGCATTGCGCTTAGCTGGCATGGGGGAATCAGTCATCCGTTATGTTCCGATGGATGAAAATTTCAGTATGCGACCGGAGGCTTTGGAGGCCATAATTAAGGAAGACCTGGGTCTTGGCTTGATACCTTTTCTTCTTATTGGCTCTGCCGGAACGACAAACACGGGGGCTATTGATCCATTGGACAGACTGGCAGACATAGCTTCTAATCATAAAATATGGTTTCATGTGGATGCAGCCTACGGTGGATTTTTCCTTTTAGTTGAAACCTTAAGAAGTAAGTTTAAAGGGATGGAAAAAGCAGATTCCATTGTTATGGATCCACATAAAAGTCTGTTTATGCCTTATGGTTCAGGGGTGATTTTAGTTCGAAATGCAGAACACCTTTTTAAGTCAAACTACTACACTGCGGCGTATTTACAAGACGATATGGAAGGGCAGGATGAGCGATCGCCAGCGGATTACTCCCCGGAATTAACCAGGCATTTCCGGGGAATGCGGCTTTGGTTTTCCCTGTCCATGCTTGGAATTTCTCCATTTCGACAAGTTTTAGCGGAAAAAATTGATTTAAGCCATTATTTTTATGGTGAAATTCAAAACGCTGGATTTGAAGTAGGCCCATTTCCCGCATTAAGTATCTCGCTTTTCAGGTATGTTCCAAAGGAAGGCGATGCCAATGAAGCCAACACCAAACTACTGGCATTGATACATGAAGATGGTCAGATTTTTGTGTCTTCAACCACTATTCTAGGCGTTTTATGGATTAGAATGGCCATTTTAGTTTTTCGGGCTCATCGCAAAGAAATAGATTTTGCCATAAAAACCATGGAAAAACTAAAAAACAGTATGAATATTCATTGACTTTGGTAATAATTACATCGAAAGTATTACTTTTAATTACGTAAGTGATTTGTTTTACCAAGGCATTCAACTTATTACATTTCAACGATTTTAACTAATCAAACATTTATTCAGTATGAAGTTTATTTTACCATTCATTTTAGCTTTTGCCTTAGTGACACAACTATCAGGGCAAAACGTCAATGTTTCAGGGAAGGTAGTATCAAGTATGGATGACGAGCCCTTAATAGGCGTTAACGTTATCATCAAGGGAACTTCCATTGGAACCACAACAGATTTAGAGGGTAATTATACCTTAGCCAATGCACCTGCGAATGGTACTTTGGAATTTAGTTATGTGGGATTCGAAAAATTAGAGGCCGCAATCAACGGTCAATTAATCATCAATGTCAGCCTGGATGCAGGAAGGACCCTTGATGAGGTGGTCGTTACCTCTTTCGGTATAGCGAAAGAGAAAAAGGTTCTCGGCTATGGATCACAAAAAGTAACGGCTGAGGTACTTATGCAGTCCAGCCAACCTAACGTGGTGAATGCACTGCAAGGAAAAGTAGCGGGTGTTACTATTAATAGTGCCGGTGGTTCTCCTGGTGCTGGTGCAAATATTAACATTAGAGGTATCAACTCCATAAGTGGAAGTAATGATAATCAGCCTTTATTTGTAGTAGATGGCATCATTATTAGCAATGCAACCAATGCAGGAAATGTACTTCCATCTGTTGGAACAAACGCGGTTAACAGCAATGAACAATTCATGAACACGAACCGTGCGGCTGATATAAACAATGACGACATTGAAAGTATCAACATATTAAAAGGTGCGGCGGCTACTGCGTTATACGGTCAAAGAGCGTCTAATGGTGCTGTAATCATTACGACAAAAAAAGGAAAAGCGGGAAAAACGGCTATAAATTATTCCACTAGTTATGGTGTCCAGGAAGTGGATAAGGTACCTTTACTTCAAGAGGTTTATTCACATGGAATCAATGGATTAGCCAGAACAGGTTCCATTCCTGTTTTCCAGCAATTTGGACCTCCATCCCTGCCTGGCGACCCTTTTTATCAACATTTCAGAGATTTTTTCAGACAGGGAACTACAGCAAATCATTCCCTTAGTTTTTCAGGTGGTTCTGATAAAACCAGTTTCTTAACCTCCGCCTCTTTCTTTAACAATGAGGGTATAACCTATAATACTAGTTTTCAGAGGGTTACTGCTAAATTATCGGCTACTCATCAAATGTCAGATAAATTAAGTGTTGGTGGACAGATAAATTATGCTAACTCTAAGGGCGTTAATCCAGCGTCTGGTGATAAATCCATTTATAGCTCTCTCTCCTACTGGTCGCCTTCTTTTGATGTAAATGATTACCTAAAAGCAGATGGTACACAAAAGAATATCACGGCGGGAACCATTGATAATCCGAGATATATGGCTGAAAGCAGTCCTTTAAATACCAATGTCAACAGAGTTTACGGAGATATGAATCTGAATTATAAATTTAATTCATGGTTATCAGCGCGCTATCAAATTACTGCAGATTATTATAATGACAGGCGTTCAAGGATTGTTCCTCCAGATTTAGATTTGGGTACGCAGGTTCGTGGATTTATTACCGAGGAGACCATCAATTCAATGGAACTTAACTCCAACTTTATATTAACGGCAAATCACAAGATCAATGAAGATTTAGGAATAAATGTTACTTTAGGCAATACCATCACTGATATTCAGGGTGAAAACTTAGGTGCTCGTGGTGAAGGCTTCATAGCCCCTGGTTTTTACAACATTCTAAATACATCTAACGCGTTTATCCGTAAATCAAATTCCTTAAGAAGAATTGTTGGGGTATTTGCTGACGCGAGAATTGACTATAAAGATTATTTATATCTCAACTTCACAGGTAGAAATGACTGGTCATCTACCTTACCTGCCGATAACAGATCTTTCTTCTACCCATCGGCGAGTGTATCCTACATAGTAAGTAATACCTTACTAAAAGACAATGCATTTTTCAGTTTTATGAAACTTAGGGGGTCTGTTGCTCAGGTAGGTAAAGACGCCTCTCCTTATCAGATTGGTTCTTATTTTGCACCAGTACCCGGCTTTCCTTTTGGCACGATAGGCGGCTTTAGAAGAGACCTTGACATAGGTAATTTCAATTTATTGCCAGAACTTACCACTGAGTCAGAAGTTGGAATTGAGGCTAATTTCCTAAATAATCTGATCTCATTAGAAGCGAATTATTTTGTAAGAAATAGTAAAAATCAAATCATCGATGTGCCCGTTAGTAACGTAACAGGATATTCCAGATATACAACCAATGCTGGCTTGATTGTGAACAAAGGCGTTGAGGTTCTTCTCGGTTTTAGTCCCTTAAAAGGAAAATTCCGCTGGGACATTGACATTAACTGGACAAGAATACGCAACAATGTTGTATCTATGCCGGAAAATCTAAAGGAAATTACCTTTTATAACCAGGGAAGATCTGCTTTAAGAATCGTAGAAGGAGGTTCTATGGGCGACATGTACGCTTACGATTGGCGGAGAAATGAAAAGGGAGAAGTCCTGATAGGTACCAATGGCTTACCTGCTTTAGATCAAAGTAAATATATCAAACTTGGTAATGCCTTACCGGATTGGTTTGGTGGTTTAAACAATACTTTATCTTACAAAGGTCTGACTTTAAATGTATTACTTGAAGTAAGACAAGGTGGTGATATGGTAGATCTTATGGAAATGAATGCAATAAGGAATGGTACTGCATTGTTAACAGGAGACAGAAACGTTATGACAGTATGGAATGGTGTTACCGCAGATGGTAAAGTCAACACCACCCCTGTTATTGTAGATGAAAATACTTATCGTGCTTTTGGAATAAATGCGCATCATTCCTTCAATCTGCAAGACGCTTCATGGTTTAGAATTAGAAATATTAATCTTTCTTACAGTTTACCAAAATCTTTGTTTGGAAAAGCTATTTCCTCCGCCAGAGTGGGTATTTCAGCTAGTAATGTCTTTTTATCAACTCCTTTCAGAGGTTATGACCCTGAGGCGCTTGCTTTTGGTTCTGGTTCTAACCTTGTTGGGTTTACAGGCAGAAATACGCCTAATACGCGAAATATAAATTTCAACCTTAATATTGGATTTTAATAAACCCATTTTGAAAACAGAAATTGATGATAATGAAAAATAAATTTTTGCAAAAAATAATTTGGTTAGCGCTTATATTGACGGTAACTAACTGTGAAAGCTACATTGGTGGTGACACTAACATTGATCCCAATAAAACAAATGACGCAAGTTTGAACACCTTGACGCCTACCATTTTGTTTTTCTCAGCCAATTCTACGCAAAGTGCTGCGTCTGTAAGCAGCTCTTATATTCAGCAGATAGGCAGTTTGGTTGCTTCTGGTACTGATTCGCACCTAAGAAGTACTTTTGACGGTGTTTGGGTTAATCTATATTTAAATATTATACCCAATGCCAATGCAATGATTAAGAAAGCAAACAGCAACAATTCTCCACACTATAGTGGATTGGCTAAAGTAGTTATTGCTTACAATCTGGGTTTAGCAACGACGCTATGGGAAAATATTCCTTATAAAAGTTCAGATAACCAATTGACAGATTTCGCGCCAAAATACGACACGCAGGAAGAGGTGTACAAAGACATTCAACGTCTTCTTAATGAAGCAATTACTGAATTAAGCGCTACTGAATCTTTATTCAAGCCAGGCACCGACGATATTGTTTACAGAGGAAATATAGGCCATTGGTTGAAAACTGCTCAAACACTAAAAGCAAGATACCTGCTTCACACAGCAAAGAAAACTGGCGCTGCTGCTGCTTATCCTGCTATTTTAGATGCTTTAAGTAAAGGAATAAAATTAAATACGGAAGACTTCCAACTGGTTTATACCGACAGGAATTTCAGTCCATGGCATTCTATTGCCTTAGCCAATAACACAGGAAATCTAACTACCACATTTGGCGGGCAATTCATGAATCTTATGAATGGCACAATACAAGAAGTAGTTGACCCCAGGGTTTCTCTACTTGCCTTTAAAAATGTTGCAGCTGATCCTTTGTTTAAAGGAACAAATCCTGGAACAGGTGCTGGAGCAACGACCGTTTATAATGACAGAACCAATTTTTTTGGTTGGAATTTCAGTCTATTGGCTCCCCTGCAAATGATTACCAATGCAGAAGCTAAGTTTATTGAAGCGGAGGTAAGACTTTTACAGAACGGAGGAAAAGGTAATCCCGATGCTTACAATGCCTACTTAGACGGCATTAGAGCCAATATGACTAAAATTGGGGTGTCCGCTGCAAATATTACTGCCTTTACGTCTAACCCTAAGATTGCGGTTGGAGCGGAGAACCTAACTATTTCTCATATCATTTCCGAAAAATACAAGGCCCTTTTTCTTAATCCTGAGGCATGGACCGATTTACGTCGCTATGATTATAGCAATACCATACTTCCAGGTTTATCATTGCCGGCAAACCACAATCCAGATTTAAAAGGCAAGTGGATTCAGAGAGCCGTTTATCCCACCTCAGAAACATCCAGGAATTCAGACAATGCAACACAAAACTTTCGCGACCTGGATGTTAAGATGTGGATTTTTAATTAATTATTAAACAGTATTGAACGATGAAAATTCTAAATAATATTCTAATACTTTTGATTATACTCCTATCTGCCTGTCACAAGGAATATAATCCTACGAACGATTTATTCGAAATTGTGGGTGATGTTGCCCGGGTTTCATCCATGGTTTCACCCACTTCGAGTGCCGAAGCAAACAGCACCCTAAATCTGACTATTAAGGCACAAGCCTTAAATACGGACATTAAAGAGTTGAAGTTTTATCAAAGAATTGGTACTTCAGGCGTCTATAATTTCGTGAGAAGTGTTCCATTTGTCCCTAATTTTTCAGCAACGGAAAGGGTACATGTTGTCACCGTTCCTTACACGGTACCAAACGAAAAGGGAAAATCCTTTAGTTTACAAGTGGAGGCTGTTACGGCAAATAATCTGGTTTCTTTAAGAAGAACCTTAAGTCCTACGAATATTTCCATCAGATAAACAGGAAATATTATATATAAGAAGCCCGGCTAATGCAAATTAACCGGGCTTTTTATTTTAATTAAACTATTTGACATCCAATATTTTATGAATTTGAGGAGCCAGCGAATTTCCCCAAATCACATATCCTTCCTCATTATAATGAAGGTTATCTTTACCAAAATATTTACCAATAGGCTGATTTGATTCATCAAGGAAAGCATTTTTAACTGATACGGTGTGCAACAATGGCTGCGAGGATGAATATTCCCGAATGAGCGTATTTGTTTCCTCAATTTTATCCCAAACTTTCCATCTTCTTGGAGAAGGCGAAATTTCAATCCAAATAATGGGTATTTCTGGAAATTTTTTACGAAGCGTGTGGATAATTTGCTTAAAAGTTTCAAGAATCTGAACCGGTGATTTATCATTATTTGAAACAGTTAAATCATTACTTCCTGTATATAAGACTACTGCTTTCAGGTTATGTGGAAAGGCAATACGCTCGATATAATAAGCCATTTCTGGTATATTACTCCCACCATATCCTCTATGAATAACCGACAATGGAGCTACATCGGCAGACACATTTTTCCAAAGCCTTACAAAACTGCTCCCTGTGACGAGCACCGAATTCTCCGGATAGTTTATAGCATTGTTAAGGCTATCAAAAACAAGGATTTCCTTTTCAAATCTTTTTATTCCTGCATTACTCGTCGATTTATTATTTTTCAATTGCGTAAATAACCAGTGAACTATTTCATTCAGGGCAGCGCCTTGCTTTTCCCTTTTACTATCCAGGGTATGTCCCGTATTAGGAAACGGCAAGTACCCTGTTGGCAAACCCAATTTAAGTGCTTTTTCAAAAATGGGAAGGCTTCCGTATTTGAAACCATGCCACGAATAGGAAGAATCAAAGGGTACGGTCTTGTCCATTTCTCCATGAACTGAAAAAACGGGAACATCTCCTTCCTTCATAAAGGAAAGATTGATCAGTGCGCCCCAACAATTTACAACGCCATGAACCTTAGTGGAAATACTTGATTTTACCGGATCCAATAAGCCCCATTTGGAAGAAATGGAAACGGGCACTTCATATTGGTCTAAATAAGCTACACCCAATGCCGTCATGGCCCCTGCCGAACTTCCCATGATAAAAACCTGAGCGGTATCTATTCTAAAGGCTAATGCATTTTCTTTTAAATATCTCACCGCAGATTTTGCATCCTGAACCGCTCTTACAAAAGCTTCAAAGTATGCCTCATCGCTATTAGAAGAGTCAATACCGAGTCTGTAATCGATAGAGGCAGCGACATAACCTCTTTGAGCTAAGCCTGTACAAACCAATCCGTTGAACGCCCCTACTTTTGTATTATTCCTAAATCCACCCCCATGAATAAAAATCATTAGCGGTCTTTTCATCGAGGTATCCTGTTGCGGCGGCAGATAAACATCGAGCAAATGCTGCTGCATTTGGCCTGAGAGTCCCACAGAGCGATGGTATGGAACATCAGAAAGGGTATCAATACGTTCGTAGATGACATCTTTATACCGCTGGGCAAAAGAATCACTTACAAAAGAGCAACTGATAAAAAAAACGAACCATTTAAACTTGCGCATATATTTTACAATTTTTTATCAAAATAATCAATCAAATGAAATTTAAGACTATGAATTTCCTTCATTTTTCCTAATAAAACAAGATAAGGTTGGTAAGACGTATTCACAATACCTTTGTTCGCATCTTTATTTGAAGGATCTGCAGATGGATCAGCTGGATCATTATCCTGATAGCGAAACCAATGCCAACCGACACATTGTTTGTTAGACAATAATTTGAGCACAAAATTTTCATAATGAGCCGCCCTATCTTTTTGATTTCTAACAATCCAACCTGCACCTGAAATATTACCCATACCTACATCATCCCCTTTGGTATAAAATTCAGTGATAAAGAAAGGAATTTGAAGATATTTACTCCAAAGCGTCGCCAATTTTTCTGTTAGATCCCAGTAACCATAGTAATTGATGGACATAATATCTACATATTTAGAAGCAACCTGCAGTAAGGCGATATTTTCTTTTGCACTGGAATGAATTCTACAACCGAGATATAAATGATTTGGATCCACCCTTTTTAACGAAGAAGAGACAACCTTAAAATACGTTTCTGCGATGGAGGCTATAAACACCTCCTTTTGAGCCTTTGTGATATCCATTTTATTTATTTTCAGAGAATCCAAAAAATGCATGGCAGCCATAAGGGCAAAATCTTTACTATCTGCGGAAATGATTGATTCCCAGGTAGAGATTAAAAAAGGCAGTTCATTATCAGAAAAATGACCAAACAGATGTGGATCATCTTTAAACTTTGCCTGTTCCATAAGATGCTTTTCGCAAAAAGCGGGAAAGGTGGGATCTAAGGCTAAAGAAATAATGTTGGATATTTTCCTTTCAGGAAATTCTTTTCGGATAAAGGCATTAAACGCATTTAAAACACTTAACTGCGTAGAATAAACGATGGGATCAACGGCTGATTTGTTATATTCTCTAGCGGCTAAAACATCGGACCATGACCCCATACTATGAAAACCATTATCAAGAAGCAGGCTCGCCGTGGAAGAAAACCACTGCGGTTCGGTGCCAAATTGGGTTGTAAGGGCCAACTTGTTTAATGGTGATTTCCCTGTTCTTAAGCTGGTTACCCCAACCTCATAATAGATTTCGCCTAAAGGATCAAAGAGCGTCCATCGATTACCTATTTTCTTTTTATAAAAAAAGCCCGTTTTATTTCCATAAAGGTCCGTTCGGCTTCCATACCTATTGACCTTTTTAGGATTTTGCATTGAAAAACCTTCTAAATGGGATATCTTTCTTACGGGCATATTCACCCAATCACTAAAAACGATGTCCCTTTTTGCATTTCTACTCCATATTTTAGTTTGTACTGAATCCTTTAATACCTGGCCGAGCAAAAAATCAGTCCCAAAAAGAATCAAAAATAAAATTAAGAAAATACGCATAGCATTTTATTTTAAAAAGGAGAGGTGTAAAAAAACACCTCTCCTTAAAAATCAACATTTATAATTAAGCATTATATTACCATCCAGGATTTTGAGACATCGTCTTAGAAAGATTAGCATCAATGACCACTTGAGGAATAGGAAATATAGTGTCTCTTAGGGTTATCACCTTACCCGCAATCAAATTAAATTTTTTAGTTCTATCAAACCAGGTTCCCGTTCTTAGCAATGTATAACGGCGATGTTCTTCAGACCATAATTCTCTGGATCTTTCATCGAGAATAAAATCCAGGGTAACCTGAGAAGCTGTAATAGGAGTGGCGTTAGCCCTTGCTCTGATTAAATTAATAGTTGCCGCTGCCCCTGCCAAATCATTTAGATAAAACTGGGCTTCGGCGAGTAAAAGATAAGTATCAGCCACCCTTAAATAGATCTGGTCGTTATAATTATTAGAATTTTGAACATCTTCTGGAATGGAAGGAGCATAATCCCATTTTGTTGTAGAGGGCCTTAACCTGTTTGATGCAGTGTTACCAACGGTTTCATTAGGAACGGCATTAAAACCTCTCAGATGGGCTGGGCCAGTACCTGTTAAAAGAACGAGCGTATCACCTAAATTTGATTTTGGAGGAAGAGAGGCTGAATTATTGTATCTATAAAACTTTCTCCACCCAAAATAAGAACCTCGATCATCGTTATTTTCATAAATTAAAAGGCCGTATTTTGTAACGCTAAATCGGCCCAAGCCCCTACCCCCGTTCTCTATTGAAAAAGTAACGGGCCGTTTTGAGCCAATTTGTATTTCAGCATAGCGATTTACATACCAACGCCTCATAATATTTCCATCTCCGCCATTGGACAGATATTCATTTTGAAGTACCCAAAGCACCTCCTTATTTCCTGCGCTTCTGTTCGCATTATTATCTAAAAACATATCTGTAAATGGAGTACCTGGTTTTGCAGATTGACTTGAGAATCTGGTTTTGGTAAGGCCATACAGAGCGTTATTAACTACCGATGCCGCTTTATCTTTTGCAGCCTGGTATTTACCAACGGTTAGATATAATTCCGCAAGGTAATGGCTAGCCACTGCCTTTGAGACCCTGCCGTCATAAGGAGCCGGATCGGATAAATTTTGCTCTGCAAAAAGCAGGTCATTTTCCATAGCCGTCCTTATGACACTTACAGGCGTGCGTTCCCAATCGGTTTTAATATTTGTACCGGATGATTCCTCTAAATTTAAAGGAACGGCACCAAATAAAAAGGTTAAATGCCTGTATGCCCATGCTCTAATCAATTTAGCCTCCGCAATGACTTGATTTTTCTCTGTGGAAGACCATTGAACATCTGGATTTTCAGCACGAATAATAATTGTATTTGCAGCATTGACCACACCATACAACCATTCCCAGGTATCGCGTAAATACCCATTCGTTGAAACCATAGTAGTGCCCCAGGTATTTAAAAAGGCCTCAATACTTCGCCCTGCGGGCATCATACTGTAAGCATTATCGACCCCAATAACCATAGCAGAATTATTAAGAACATTGGACCCCCCATTTGCGCCATTTCTTTCATACCGAACTCTGCTGTAAAGGCCATTCAGTCCAAATTCAAAGCCTGCTTTATTGACATACAAATTTTCAGGAGCGATAATATTTCTAGGATTTTCATCTAAAAAATCATCCGCACAGGAGGTAAATATAAAGAGTAAAACAAAGGTTATATTAAAAGAAATTCTTGTTTTCATTTGATTTGATTTAATGTGTTTAGAAACCAACAGTTAGACCAACCAGCCATTCTCTTTGCAGAGGAATACCATATTGATTTGTAAATTCAGGATCCAAACCTTCATATTTCGTAAAAGTGGCTAAATTTCTGGCAGTAAAATATAATTTACTACTTTGAACACCAAAGGGGTTTTTCCCTTTATTAGAGAAGTTATAGGCCAGGGAAATATCCTTTATGCGTAAAAAGGAAGCATCTTCGTAAAAATTAACCCCTCTATAATTTGCGTTAGCATCATTTGCAAAATGCGTTCCGTTAGGATTTTTATCCGCAGACCACCAATCCTTATTAATGGTATTACGCGCCACATCAGTAAATACATTATCCAATTGAAGCGGATTTTCTTTAGTAACCCCCCTTTGTCCGTGAATAAAAATCATTAGGGTAAATCCTTTATGGGAAAAGGTATTGGTTAAGCCCCAAATAAGTTTTGGGTCCAATTGACCGATGATGGTTCTATCGAAAGCATTTATAAGGTTATCGCCATTCACATCAACCACTTTAACATAGCCAGGTTTGTCTGTTGCTGCTGCCCAGGGAGTAGCTTTTATTTCTTCTTGTGATTTAAATATTCCATCATACAACAAGTTAAAATTTACTCTGATAGGTTGACCTATAAACCAACGACTCGCCAAATCATCTTTTCCATCACCATATAAATCAACGATAGCATTTTTATTATGTGAAATATTGAAACCGGTGGTCCATTTTAACTGTGGACCATCAATGTTAGTAGAATTAATACCCAACTCGATACCATTATTCTGTGTTTCACCAATATTTTGCAAAATAGAATTTATACCATGTGTCGGCGAAATAGTGCGATTCAGGAGTAAATCGAAGGTTCTATTTTGATAATAATCTATACTTCCCTGAATTTTGCCTTCAAAAAAACCAAAATCTAATCCTAGGTTTAATGATTTGGTAGATTCCCAGCCCAAATCTGGATTTGCCAAAGAAACAGGAAGATAGCCGGCTAAAATAGTGGTTCCATTCAGATACGGACGGTAGGAAAGTCTGGCTAAAGATTGATAACTACCCACTCCCTGATTACCATTTAAGCCATAGGAAGCCCTAAATTTAAATTGAGATACAAAAGAAAGATTGCGCATAAAATTTTCCTTATGAACATTCCAGCCAAGGGAAGCAGAAGGGAAAACACCATATTTCGTCCCGGAACCAAATCCAGAAAAACCATCTCTCCTTGCCGTCATGGTCAACAAATATTTACTATTAAACCCATAATTGACTCTAATCATCTGGGAAAGTAGGTTTTGTTTAAAATAAGTAGAGGAAGGTTGTAAGAGAAGTGCGGAGGACATTTGATAATTAGTCAAAACATCGCTTGGAAAGTTCTGGCCTTCTAAATCATCTCTGTCAAACACGTTAGACTGACTACTGTATAATCCGGTAAAGTTTAGAGAATGACTTCCAAATGTTTTGCTGTAATTGAGGATGTTTTCAACCGTTAAGTTTTTTTCTATAGAATGGTAGGTTTCAGCCGTACCACCAGACTGGAAACCAATAGCTGTATTTCTTCCATAATAGGTCTTTCTATCATTGGCTTCAAATTCAATACCTGTATTAAACTTATAGGTCAAACCTTTGAGCGGCAGTTTTATTTCGGCATAATTTGCAGAAAATACGCGATAACCATAATCGTAATTATCTACTAATAAGGGAGATAAAGGATTTCTTGCCTGGTTATACTCAGGCCATGCATAAATAGCAATGCTTCCATCTGGATTATAAGGTTTTGTTAAAGGATTAAAAAAATTGGCCCCTCCACCAGTATTTCTGCTATCAGAAAATTCAACGGGCAAGCCTGTTCTATCCTGAAAAGATAATTGAGAGCTGGAACCTATTTTCAACCAGGGAGTAACCTCAACATCAAGATTTGGACGCAAAGTATAGCGTTTAAAGTCATCATTTACAGCGATACCGCTTACATCTAAATAGGTAGCGCCAAGATAGAATGAGGCTTTTTCGCTTCCGCCGGATATAGACAAAGAATGTTGCCCCCTTGAACCTTGCCTGGTTGCTAAATCATACCAATCGACAAAATTACCCGATTCGTACACCGCTTTTTCTGTTTGAGTAATGGTACCCGGAGAATTAATTCTTGTTGTTTTAAAATTATAGAATTCTTCCCCTGTCAATAGATCTGGTCTTCTGGCAATTTGCTGAATACCATAAAAACCATCGTAAGTAATAGACACTTTCTCGTTAGAGCCCCTTTTGGTGGTAATCAGGATAATACCATTTGATCCTCTGGATCCATAAATGGCTGCGGCTGACGCATCTTTCAATACTTCAATTGATTCAATATCAGCAGGATTTATTTCACTAATGCCTCCAACGTAGGGTATTCCATCCAGAATAATAAGTGGTCCATTACCCGCATTAATAGAATTTCTACCTCGAATTAAGATAGACAATTCATTTCCCTCCGAGCCACCACTATTGGTGTTTATCTGAAGTCCGGGAACAGACCCTTGCAAGGCTTGTGCAAAATTCGCATTAGGTAATTGCGATAAGCGCTCTTTGCTTAAAGATACCACAGAACCTGTTAAATCACTTTTCTTTTGGGTACCATAACCAATGACCACCACCTCAGAAAGCGTTGTCAAATCGGGTGCTAATGACACCAAAAGAATTAACTCATTTTTCACAAGAATTTCCTTCGTCTTGTATCCAACGTAGCTAAAAACCAAGGTAGGATTTTCCATAGTCGTCTCAAGAGAAAATTCACCAGTTAATCCGGTAGTTGTTCCAATATCACTCCCTTTCATGAGTACATTTACACCAACCAACGCTTCCTTGTTTTCGTCAATTACTGTGCCTTTGATTACCCTACTTTGTGCGGAAACGAAATTCGTAGCCAATAATCCAAGGAAAAACAATAAAATCAGTGACTTCATTTTTTTTGCTTTCATTTTATTCTTTTACGTTTAAAATATTCCTAATAATATTTGAATTAAACAAATCTGATAAAATTTAAATAGGCAATTATAGAAACTTCAATATTTAATTACGAAATCGTTTTCGTACTCTTCTCTCAGAATTAAATAAATTAAAGTAACTTGACATTTAAAAATGAGAAGGACATGGAAAATATGAATATTAAAAAATTGGCAAAGGAACTTAACCTGTCCGTTTCTACCATTTCAAAAGCACTACACGACAGCTACGAGATAAAAGCTGAAACGAAGGAAAAAGTATTAGCGCTGGCAAAACAACTAAATTATCAACCCAATCCATTTGCCAGCAGCTTGAGGAGAAATTCCAGTAAAACGATTGCGGTGGTGATCCCCGAAATTGCGCATAACTTTTTTTCTTTGGTTATCAACGGTATTGAATCTATTGCCGAGGAATTAAAATACCATGTCCTTATATATATAACCCATGAAATACCGGAAAAAGAGGAACAGATTATCCAACATTTGTTAAATGGCCGGGTAGATGGCATCCTGATTTCATCTTCCGGTACTACAAATAATAATGCTCATTATCACGAATTGGTGCAAAAAGGTATTCCCTTTGTTTTTTTTGACAGAGCTAATTTTGATGTTGACGCGCCAAGGGTAACTACTGACGACTATCAAGCTGGTTTCCAGGCCACAGAACATTTAATAAAAAGCCATTGCAAACATTATGCCTTTCTTTCTCTTTCCAACCAAATGTCCGCTATTAATCATCGGAAAGACGGATTTTTGGCCGCACTAAAGCAATATCAAATCGAGCCTGATTACATTCATATTATTGAAGCAGGAACGGATGAAACCTTAAGTTTTCAGATTATCAGAGATTTCTTACAACCCTTACCGGAATCATTGGGCATATTTTCATCTGTAGAAAAATTAGCCATTCAAACCTATCATATTTGTAAAGAAATAAATATCAGGATACCCAAACAATTAAAAATTATTAGTTTTTCAAATTTGCCCACTGCCGCTTTATTAAACCCTGCCTTATCGACCCTTACGCAACCAGCATTTTCCATTGGAAAAGAGGCTGCCCTCCTTTTATTTCAAAGCATTAAAAACAAGGGAAAAATCCAGCACATTACCTCTCTTCCTAATATTATACTTAAATCCACTCTATTTATAAGAGAATCGACAAAAATGTAAGAAATAAATCCTGGTAAAAAAAACAAAAATAAATACCCGGTTTATAGATGTATTGAGATTAGTCTTGACATTTTTCGCCAAAACTTAAATCACCTGCATCACCTAAACCCGGAACGATATATGATTTTGCTGTTAACTCTTCGTCAACATCACCAATCCAAATATGAGCCTGCGGCAATTTTTTATGTACTTGATTCAGCCCTTCCTTTGAAGCAATTGCTGATACAATATGAATCGATGAGGGTTGTCCGTATTTAGCTAAATATTCTACCGCCTTTATGATAGACGCTCCCGTTGCTAGCATAGGATCTATTAAAATCAGGCACTTACCAGTAAGATCTGGGCAGGAAACGTATTCCATTTCAATGTCAAATTTTCCACTTCCGTGATGTTTTCTAAACGCTGTTAAAAAGGCATTTTCTGCCTCATCAAATACGTCTAAAAATCCCTGGTGCATAGGTAATCCCGCTCTTAATATGGTTCCTAAAACGATGGGGGTATTCACCATCGTACAATCGGCAATGCCTAATGGAGTTTGAATTTTTTTTATCTCAAAGGATAAATGTTTACTTAATTCGTGGGCCATAAAAACACCCAGTCTTTGAATATTTCTTCGAAAAAGCACCTTGTTCTGTTGTACGGTAACATCGCGTAACTCGGCTAAATAATTACCAGCGATAGAAGGGGTATCATGAATTATAGTAATCATATATTTGTATTTTTTAAAAAGGTGAAATAAATTTCTTCCCACTCTTTCCAGGTTCCCGGACCTGAAAACGAACTATTATGAGCGATGAAAGTGAAGGTGCCACCCACCGATTTACACTGATTCTCTATGCTTTCAAGGGTAGCTAAAATGCCTTCAGATGTATTTTCTCCATAGACCCAAAAGGTCACATCCATGGCCTGAAAAGGATGAATAGTTAACCTGGTGCAGACATCTCTCTGTTCATCAAACCAAAGAAATGGAAAACAAGTACCCGCTCGAAATCCACATTGAGTGGCATAACCCATGGAATAGTCATTTTCAATACCCATTTTAATGAGATTATGGTAAGTATCCGGCATATTTAACAAAAGATAATGTTGTCTCGAATGAATTATCTTTCTTTCAGCCAAAGAGGACAAGAAGTTATATTCCTTTTTCAACGATTCAAAAGCTAATCCACTTTTCATTGAAGGATGTAAGCCTATGCGGTACTTACTTGAAACATCCCGGATTAATTGTTTAAACGCTTTAGATTTAAGTCCAACAGCACGATCTATTTTAGATTTATTGCCCATTAGCCAAAAAAATATGGGCTGATCACCTAAAGCGACATGAGTAGTTAACAAGCGGCTAAAAGTAAAATACGGATCTGCTTCGTTACCCGTCAGGACCTGCCATCGATGATAGATTGAAGAAAAATCACGACGCAATACATCCCGACAAATACCGTAAAAATGCCTCGGAATAGAACGATAAAGATAAGCCCAGGCGACATCGATATCATAAGAAATTTGTCTTTTGTAAACGGGCAAAGGAACCATAAAAGAAGGCCATTTTTCCTTTAAAAAGTCAAACAACCGGACCTTAACTAAGTCCAGGTAGGGTATTTGCAAATAATTATTTTTGAATGCAACACTATTTTCCGCTTTAAATCGGCCCCATGCGTCAAGATCACTTTTATTATACTCCTCACATCTGGCCAATGAATAAAATATAAAAGAGAAAATATCTACATTGAGATTATTCAAGGGAAAGGTAACCAATGCCAAATCAGGTAATACCGGCTCGCTCTTTCGACGCCACAAATATTCGCTATCCGGTATTTGCAAAGCATCCTGTCGAATATGCTTATTACTGTAAACAATAAGAGGCCCTTTATATTTGTTTACGAGATCTACATCATCAGTGATTTGAAAAGAAGAAACTCCCTTAAAAATCCAATCCAGTACATATTGGAATCTTTTTGACGAATGCTCACTGTATATTAAAACGTCCAACATGTTAAGGCCTCATTTATTGAAGGTAAATTAACATTTTTTTATTATATTTATCATTAATAAAAAAAGCATTTAAAGCTACATGAACCTAAGCGAGTTAAAATTTGTATTACATAAAATGAAGTAAAATGTCCAACGATAAAATAATAAATGCGCGTCCTGATTTCAGGTTAATGTATTTGACCTTTTTAGGCATGGTAATATACGTAAGCCTGGCAGCTCAACAGACCTTATCATTGGGAAGAAATAATTACAATCAGGATAAAGGTATATTATTTCAAAAAGAAAGTGGGGTTAACGCACGTATTTATACGAATGGATTCAGTTTTGGCTATCAGCTGGGAAAGATAAAAAAATATAACCTATCGCAATTTTACTTTGCAGAATTTGGTGAATTAAAAGACCCCATTGAATCCAGACAGCAAAGAAATATATCGTTGTCAGGTCCGAGGGGAACATTCCGTGGCTTTATCTTTGGCAAACAAAACAACTTTTACCCGCTGAGAGTAGGCGTTGGAGAGAAGAGATTTTTATCTGAAAAGGGAAAAAGAAAGGGCTTAGCCATAGGGATAAGTTATGAAGGTGGGCCAACATTAGGTCTTTTAAAACCATATTATCTTGTTTTAAGGCATACTTCTGACACTCCTGGAAATTTCACCAGCATTCGAAGTGAAAGATATTCAGCTGAAAATGCCTCTCGTTTTTTAAATTGGGATGACATTTTTGGCGCAGATAAACTAACAAAAGGGCTGGATGAACTTGGCATAGTACCTGGTATAAATATAAAGGGAAGTTTACATTTCGATTGGGGCGCTTATGGTGAGTTTATCCGTTCTGCTGAAATTGGACTCATGGCAGACGCATTTATAAGGGATGTGCCCATTCTGGCCGATAATGAAATGTCAGGGATTGACAATAACCAAAATATTTTCCTCAATCTTTTTGTAAATTTGCGTCTTGGAAAAAGGAAATAGTCATTAAAAGATAATATAGATTCATGGTTGAATTACCCATTGCAGGTGCTAAAGAAAGACCTTCAAAAAAGCCCGATTGGCTTCGAGTTAAACTTCCTATCGGTCCCGAGTTTAAGAAGGTCCGGGAATTAGTTGATACCTATAAATTACATACTATATGCCAGTCAGGAAGTTGCCCCAATATGGGTGAATGTTGGGGAGCAGGTACAGCCACTTTTATGATTTTAGGTAATATATGCACCAGATCTTGCTCTTTTTGTGCTGTAAAAACGGGAAAACCAACAGAATATGACATTGAAGAGCCTGGAAGAGTGGCAGAAGCTGTCATGTTAATGCAGGTAAAACATGCCGTGATAACTTCTGTAAACAGAGACGAACTAGCAGACAGAGGTGCAGAAGTTTGGTACCAAACCATTCACCAGATTAAATTACTGAGCCCAAATACTACCATTGAAAGCCTCATTCCTGATGTGAAAGGAAATTGGGAGGCATTAGAAAGAATGATTAGTGCCGGTCAGGAAATAGTTTCTCATAACATGGAAACCGTACAAAGACTCTACCGATTAGTGAGACCGCAGGCTAAGTATGACCGGAGTTTAGAACAGACTAAACGAACCAAAGCTTTTGGGAAAAGAACCAAATCGGGAATAATGGTCGGTCTGGGTGAAACAAAAGAAGAAGTTTTAAAAACTATGGATGACCTGGTAGCTCACGGTTGCGATGTGCTTACCATAGGACAATATTTACAACCCACTAAAATGCACCTTGACGTCGCTGAATTTATTCATCCCGACACCTTTGCTTTCTATAAAGAGGAGGGTTTACGCCGTGGATTCGATTATGTAGAAAGTGGCCCGTTGGTTCGTTCTTCCTATCATGCAGAAAGACATTTAATTCCAACCAAATAAAGCTTTTAATCTCGGTAAAAAGTCAATATTTTCAAAGAATCCGGTGAATATTATAGCGCCCGGACCTTGAGAAAAAACAGGTACGAGCGTACCTGTAGTTGTTTTTCCTGTAAATTCATGTTGTAATTTCTCTCGCGTTGATCCTGGGTTTACCGAGTATCCTCCTGTTTCAAATGCCGACGTAACGATGACCAATGTTTCCTTATCCCTTTCAGCAAAATCCAGTACTTTCTCCAGCGTTTCATCAAAATTGTTATACTCCGACAGCATATAATCAGGGTTATTGAGCTTTGCGCCCATAGCAATCTGGGCGCTGTTCACCAATAAAAAGAATCCATCATTTTTCTTATCTTTTGTATTTAGAAAATCAATAGCAAAAGAAACGGCGGACGATAAATATTTTCGACCTTCCATTACAGTAAGAGGCAAATCAAAAGCTGTAAACGCTGCATATTTCTTAGTAATATCACCCATTGGGAAAGATTTTTCCTCTGGAAGGATAGACAAAGTCTGATAACCTTGACGCTGAAGGTCTTCCAGTAGATTTTTTTTATCCTGTCTGTCTGTGAAAAATTTCTTCCCACCACCAATAATAAGATCTAAAGGCGAGCCGGCCAACTGGGAAGCAATGTATTCCTCATTATTATAAGCAGAAGAGTGAGCCCAAAAGGCGGCTGAAGACAGGTGGGTCATGCTTGCCGTAGTAACTACCCCCGTTTTCATATTATTATCAGCCCCAATTTTCACTATCGACGGAATGGATATTGAATCCATATTAACCCCTAGGGCCCCGTCAAAAGATTTCACCCCGCAGGCAATGGCCGTAGCTGCGGCGGCTGGATCAGAATTCAAACTATTAAAAGAGTTCGTTTTCTGAAGCCCTATAAACGGCATTTTTTCAACTAACAGTGCATGGTTGTACTGGTACAAACTACCGGACATCTGGTTTATCCCAACCCCGTCAGCCAGCATTAAAATGATATTTACAGGTTTCGACTGTTTCATTAAATCTTGCGTCGACCCAATAAAAGGTGTCAGGAATAATCCCGAACAAACAAACCCGATATTTAAAAAATTCATCCTCATTATATTAATTTTAGATACCTTTTTCCTGGTAATTCTTTAATCAAGCCTTTAAATTCCATATTCAGCAAAAGTTGTGTTAACGATCCAATAGAAAGCTGAGCATGAATAAAAAGATATTCCAAAGAAATAGGATGGGCATCAGCGTATAAATCTAATAAAAATATTTCTTGTGGTTCCAAAAAAGGAATAATCATTTGTTTTTCCTGTGACTCTTCCCATTGAAGAATCCGAACGATGTCTTGAGAAGCTGAAACAAGAGAAGCCTCTTGATTTTTAATCATTTTCAAACAACCTGATGACCATTTATCTGATATTCTACCAGGCAAAGCCATGACCTCCTTGTGGTAATCATTAGCTAGTTGGGCAGTTATCATGGAACCACCTCTTTCAGCCGTTTCAACCACTAACACACCGTCACTTAATCCTGCGATAATTCTATTTCTCATTGGGAAGAACTCCTTTTCAGCCCTCACAGACCATGGATATTCGGAAAGAATGGCGCCTTGCTTCGATATTTTAGCTGCCAGTTCACGGTGATCTGCCGGATAAACACTTCCGAGACCATGGGCGATAACGCCTACGGTGCGCAGATCATTTTTAAGGCAAAACAGATGAGCGGCCGCATCAATGCCAAATGCCAGACCGCTGACAATAATGGGGTTAAACGGTTTTAAACCCTCTAAAATTTTTCCCAACGCTTCAATGCCATGAGGAGAGGGTTTTCTGGTGCCGACGACCGACAAGATAAACCTATCTTCCCAGTCGAGATGCCCCTGTTGATATAACACAATGGGGCTATCCGGTAAAACAGCTAATCGGGAAGGGTAATCGGGAGACTTAAAATAGTGTACTTTTATTTTTTTTTCTTCACAAACCTTTAATTCCTGTTCCGCGATGTCGAGTACTTTTCGGGAACGAATTTCATTGACAATATTATTCCCAACACCTGGAATCTTCAATAGTTGCCTGGCGGAAGCATTAAAAACCTCCTCGGGCGTTCCACAATAATGAATAAGTTGTCGACCCAGCACTGGACCAACATGGTGAACTTTTGTTAACCCTACGGCAAACAACATATAATCTTCCATAATACGCAAACTGATTGGTTAAAAAATCAGGCGTAAAGGCGTAGATATTTGGTTAAGGGAATAAAGAAAAGTAAGGTCAAAAAAAATCAGGGTAAATGGTCAATAGCCTCATTTAAGTCATCGATTAAGTCACTGACGTCTTCAATACCCACACTAAGTCGAATTAAAGAGTCTGTCAAACCAACTTTAAGTCTGTCCTCTTTTGGAATAGAAGCATGGGTCATTGTAGCCGGGTGCCCAATTAAAGATTCAACGCCTCCTAATGATTCTGCCAAAGTAAACAATTTGGTATTAGCCAGTAATTTTTCAGCATAATCCAGGGTATCGGTAAACAAATTAAATGAAACCATACCACCGAAATGCCTCATTTGGGAAGCGGCGATATCATGACCTGGATGATCTATGAAACCAGGGTAAAATACTTGTTTGATTTTTGAATGAGACCTAAGAAAATCGGCGATTTTAGCTGCATTTTGGCAGGCCCTCTCCACGCGTATGTGTAATGTTTTAATGCCGCGTAAAATCAAAAAACAATCTTGTGGACCGGGAACGGCACCCACAGCATTTTGAATAAACTTCAATTTTTGAGCATACACCTCACTATTGGTTACTACGGCACCGTGAACTGCATCGGAATGTCCACCTATGTATTTAGTAGCGGAATGAAGCACAATATCTGCGCCCAAATCGAGCGGATTTTGCAGGTAGGGAGAAGCGAAAGTATTATCAACACAGGTTAATATTCCCTTTTTCTTTGCTATATCACAAATGGCTAAAATATCTACGATATTCAACATTGGGTTCGTTGGCGTTTCAATCCATATTAACTTAGTTTCGGGTCTGATAGCAGACTCAAAAGCCGTTAGATTATTCATACCTACGAACCTACTTTTAATGCCAAAACCACCATGCACCTTCGTTAACAATCTGTATGAACCTCCATATAAATCATCACAAGCCAGCACTTCGTCGCCTGGCTGTAAAAGTCTGATTACCGCATCCATAGCGGCGAGGCCACTACTAAAACAGATACCGAATTTACCATTTTCCAATGCGGCCAGATTATTTTCCAAAACGGTGCGGGTAGGATTCCCTGTTCTGGCATATTCATATCCTTTATGCACACCTGGGGAGGATTGTGCATACGTTGATGTTTGATAAATGGGGGTCATCACCGCTCCTGTCGCTGGGTCCGGCTCAACGCCTGCATGAATCGCTTTAGTACCAAATTTCATGACGCTGTATTATTTAATTTAATAACGGGAAGCAAAAATCAAAAGGGCAATCTATTAATAAAGATTGCCCTTTTTTTCTTGTAGTTCAAGGTTTATCCTTCTGCTTAATTTACAGCATCAGATAATTCTTTACCTGCTTTAAACTTCACTGAATTTTTACTTTCAATAGTTAAAGTTTCACCCGTTCTTGGGTTACGACCACTTCTTGCTTCTCTGTGTGAAACAGAAAAAGTACCAAAGCCAATAAGTGTTACTTTACCACCTTCTTTAAGCTCTTGTCCAATTCCTTCTACTACAGCATTTAACGCGTCAGTAGCTTGTACCTTTGTGATTTTTGCACTTGATGCAATTTTGTTAATAAGATCTCCCTTGTTCATTTAAAATAGTTTTTTAAGTTTAATTTTCCCTTTAAAAAATAAGTCAATAAATGTAAGCATAATAATTAGATAAATCAAGCACAACTTAATTCATTAATTCCTATTTTTACAAAACAAATATAGCATATTCTACGAAATATCAATCAATTGTAATTAATTTTCATGAAAAATCGCATCTTTTTTATAATGATTTTAATCCTTTCTACCATTTACACTGGCTGTAATAGAAAATCAGGGTGTCCCGCAATGAATCAAACGGCAGAATTCCGGAAGAATAATGCCCTTAAAAAACAAGCTGAAACAAGACTTTTCTCGAAAAAAAGCAAGATAAAATATTACCCAAACCAAGGCGTTAAGAAACCTTAGATTCTAATTTCTCCCCCATTTTTTGAAGGCTAAATAGCATTAAAAAAATGGCTAATCCTGGAAACACCGCTAACCACCAGGCGGCTGGATTTTCCCTTACTTGTTGCATTTGGCTACCCCAACTAATGGTACCCGCAGGCATTCCAATGCCTAAATATCCTAAATAAGCCTCCAGCAAAATAGCTCCGGCAAAACTATAAGCAAAAGTTATCCAAACAGAACCCATGGCATTAGGCAAAATATGCTTCCAGCAAATATGAAAATTCTTTATTCCTAAAAGGTGCGCCGCCTGAATATATTCCAAATCCCTTATTCTTAAAAATTCTGCTCTTACCAATCGAGCTATTCCCGTCCATCTTATGAAAGCAATAAGTATAATAACATGAAATAAACCTGGATTTTCAATCAATGGTAACAAGGCGAGTAAAAAAAATAGCGCCGGAATGGCATCTATGGCCTGAATAATTAAACTTATCATCCAGTCTATGGGTAAAGCAATCCTTTTACCTATAACTGGCATATAATACACTAGGACACCAATGATCAGCCAGATACCTAACCAAATTAAAATACTTAAATTGCTTCCATTCGTCTCAAAACCTTGATATATCCAGTAAAGAAAGCCGACCAACCAAAATAGTAAAAAAAAGCCCTTATAAACAGGTAAATGAAACCGATCGTTGCCATAAAAGCCTGCTAAGCCGCCCATAAA
This sequence comes from Bacteroidota bacterium, assembly GCA_017858735.1. Taxonomy (GTDB): domain Bacteria; phylum Bacteroidota; class Bacteroidia; order Chitinophagales; family Saprospiraceae; genus BJGN01. Next base: position 11,599 of record JAFMBH010000010.1, on the reverse strand, counting down.
TATACCTAAAATGCCCGCGATAGAAATCGATAAAAGCCCAATACTCAATGCCAGTCTAAACCCTCTGAGCCAACCAGCCAGAACATCCCTTCCAATTCTATCTGTTCCCATCCAATGCCTCTCCCGATATCCATTTGTATTTTGAGCCGCAAATGGACTTTTTAATCCAAGATTATTCCTGTCTATGGTTTCAGGACTGTAGGGAATGAGTGTTTTAATTACTTTTTCATAGGGTAAATTACTCCAGTTATCATTTTGAAAATCTGCTGGCCAATCTACCCATCCCAGTTTTACAAATGGGACTTCTATTAGTGGGAAGTATGCTTTTCCCTGATATTGGCAATAAACCGGTTTTTCATTGGCTATCCAATCACCAAAAACAGCAAGGAAAAGAACCAGAGAAAAAAAGATTTTTAACTTCATTCGTTTTTATTTTCCCTGGTTAATCGAATTCTTGGATCGGTGACAACAAGCAGTATATCTGACAGAATGAGTCCCGCCGCAGTAAGTATAGAAACAAGTAAAACAAAAGAGTAAACCGTAGTCCAATCCTGGCTGAGCATTGAATCTATAAATAATCTGCCCATACCGGGAACATTAAATATAACCTCAATAACCACGGAACCCGTAATTAAAGCAGGAATGATGCCGGCAACAAAAACGATTTGTGGTAAAAGAGCATTTGGAAGTGCGTGTATGAAATAAAGCCGTGCCTTGGACAACCCTTTTGTTTTAGCAAACAGCAGGTAGGGTTCATTGAGAACTTTCGAAAATGTTGACTGCATGTAACTCGTTAAATAGGCCGCCAGACCATAAGCCATACAAAAAACGGGAAGGCTTAATTGAAGTAAAAAAGGAATCGGTTGACTTAAAAATCCTCCCTCTCGTTGAAGGTTGGACCAACCGCTAATGCTGAAAAAGGAAAACCCATATTCTGGCAAAGTAGCCTGAAACAATAACAAACTACCCACCCAAAAAGCTGGTAGAGCATACAGAGCAAGTAAAATATTATTTATCGATTTCAACCACTTCCTCTTGGGAAGGATCGCCATTAAAATCCCTAAAGGCATGGCAATCATATAAGCCAGAAGTATAGCCAATCCATTCACCCACAATGTCCAGGGAATGGCTTCCATTAATTTATCCATTACGGGCCGGCCATCTCTGGAAGAAGTGCCTACATCCCCTTTGGTGACCTTACTGAACCAGTTATGAAACTGATTGTCGGGACCATTCCATCTGGGAGAAGGAAGCCATGCAAAAAAAGAAGGTTTTTGGTAAGACAAGCGATTCACCAGGTTCTCTATTTTCCTTATTTCTTCGATGTAAGGCTCCCTCATTTCGTCTGAAACTTGACAAGCAGTTTTTACCGCCGACAAGTCAGAAGTATTGGCCATTTCTTGTAATTGCTGTTTCCAGAAGATAGATAATGTGCTATTTTCAGTTTGCTCAACTTTTTCGTAAAATGCCGTTAATGACTGGTAATAAGTTTGGACCAAAGCCCAGTCACCAGTTTCCAGTAATAATTTTTTTTGAATTTTTATTGCTTCAGGATACTGCACTTTATAAAAAGTGTCAGGAAACATAGCGGACTGCACAGAAAAATAAAAAAGAGGTTTGTCTAAGTTTAACCTTACAGCTTCAGCTCTATAGACCTTTTCTGCTGACAGCGGATGAACGTAAAACGAACCGTTTGATCTTGCTTTGTTTTGAAGCATAACCAAATCAACAGAGGCATTTTTCTGAAGAAAAAAAAGGCAGACAGATATAATCCATAAAGACAAAAACAGGGTGCTAATTCTTTTTAATAAATAAGTTAGCATAGCACCTCTTTAGTCTTTAATGAGTTTAAAAGCTACAGGATGAAAGCCGGGCCATACCGCTGTGGAGACTGCTTCAAATCTTTTATGAATAACCAAACGCTCCTGTGGGCAAAACAACATGATTTCAGGTTGCTCTTCATAAATTTCTGCCTGAAGCTTTTTTGAAATCACCCATCTTTTAGATTGATTAGGCTCTCTTTCCAATGCATCAATCCATTCATCTGTTTTTTCATTGCCAAAACCACTTCGATTATCCGCATCGGTTCGCCAATTTTGTGAAGGACTCCACTGGGGTGTGATAGAACGACCTGCTGAAATCATTTCGAATTCCCTGCTACGCAATTTATCAAGGAGTGTATTAGCATCTTTAGCATCGATAACTACATCTATGCCTGCTTTTCTTGCATTACTTTTTATAAGTTCGGCAAGCGTCATAGAACTAGCTTTACTGGCGTTTGCTAAATATTTAACGCGCAGGGCAGTCTTTTTGCCCCCAATTTTTTTATCTAATATACCATCTTTATCCGTATCGCTCCAGCCAGCTTCAGCCAATAATTTTTTAGCTTTCTCAATAGAAAAGGTTATGGGCTTAAGGTCTGCATTATATTCTGCCGAACTTGGGTGCAATGGTGTTGCGCATCTTGTACCGAAACCAATAAAAACATTTTTGATAAGTTCATCTACATCAATCGCATGAGCGAAGGCTCTTCTCACTTTCTTGTCAGAAAGAATAGGCAATCTGGTATTTAAGGAAATATAATAACTACTTAAAGAAGAAGGGGTATAGAAAGAAAAATGTGCTTTTGTTGTGCTGTCTGACGTTAAATCCAGAAAATCTTCCGGAGCAATATTTTGCATAACATCTATTTCCTCATTTTTTAAAGCAGCCAATGCAGAAACAGGGTCGGGAATAATCTTAAATAACAACTTATCGGGAAAAGCTTGAAAAGCGGCATTATCCGTTGCGAGTTTATCCCCCCACCAGGCTTGTTTTTTTTCTAATAATATTTCCTGACCCGACAGCCAGGACACTAACTTATAAGGCCCTGCCCCATTAACGCCTTCCGGATTTCTGCTAAAAAATTCCCCTAAATAATAATCTGCAAAATCCTTAATGAATGGATAATTTTTAAGTTGATTTTCTGGTGACGGGTCACTAATTAGTTTTAATAATGAAACGGTATCCAGACTATTATCCGCGTCAAAAATATGTTTTGGAAGTACAGGAACCACATTCGTCAGAGATTCTAGTCCGGCAAAATACGTATCATTTAATATGATAGTGAATTTTTTAGGATTCATTTTATCTATATCAAATGACTGGATATTTTCCAAAAAAGTTCTGTAACCAAGGGTAGGCAGGAAGGGATTAAAAATCAATTTTAATGTGGCTTCATAATCAGCAGCCATAACTGGCTTACCATCGTCCCAGACCGCTTCTTCCCTGATTTCGAAACTATATTTAGTTCCCCCTTCGAAAACGCCATTTTTAATTAATTCAATTTTCGGGGTCTCCTTTAACAATTGTGGAACTAATACCAAAGTAGTTGGGTCATAATTCATTAAATACAAATGCAAAGGATCAAAAACCTGTCTCGAATAAGAAATGGTGCTAAGCAGTGGATTTAATCTGTCTGGCTCAGCTTCGAGTCGAATAGATACCTCATTAAAGGATCTTTTGTGCATACTTGACTGTTCTTCTCTTCTACAAGACGATGAAAAGAGGGTCAAAATAGCTAGGGGGGCTAACAAAAAGAATTTCATTTCAATCATTTAATTAAGGCAAAAATACAAGGTAAAAAGGACTATTGCACCTTTATTATGCATTTTATTGAAATATGGAACTTTTAGGTTGTAAAATCGTTGATTATATACAAATTCTATCTAATGAAAACAATTCTTATCGCTGGTGGAACAGGACTTGTCGGGCAACTTTTAGCGCAAACACTTAAAAACGAAGGGTATAACATTCGTTTAATAAGCAGATCTAAACCAGCAAATCCCATTTTTCCTACTTTCCTATGGAACGTAGATAAGGGTGTCGCTGATGGAAACGCATTCAAAGAGGTAGATATTGTAATAAATCTTGCGGGTACTGGCGTAGCGGACAAATTATGGACTGAACGCAGAAAAAAGGAGATAACTGAAAGCCGGGTAAAAAGTAATCAATTACTGGCCTATTGTTTTAAAAATTATCACAGACCAGCCTTATATCTTTCTGCCGGAGCCATTGGCTTTTATGGTGACAGAGATAATGAAATTCTGACAGAAGAACATGCTGCGGGTGACGATTTTCTATCAAAAAGTTGTACAGCGTGGGAAAATGCTGTTTTTGAAACAGCTGACCAGGATACCCGGTTAGTCCTATTTAGAATAGGTATTGTGCTCAGCCCAAGGGGGGGTGCCCTTCAAAAAATGCTGTTACCATGGAAAATGGGCATATCAACGTCATTTAATTCGGGGGATCAATGGTATTCATGGATTCATGAAGAAGATTTAGTCCAACTTTTCGTTTTTGCTATTCAAAATGAACAAGTAAAAGGAATTTACAACGCAGTGGCTCCAAATCCTGAAAGAATGTATGATTTTGCCAAAGCAATGAACGCACAGAGTAAATTACCCTGGCGGATGGTATGGTCAATCCCTCGTACGTTATTAACTACTGCGATGGGGGAAATGTCCACCGTGCTGACAAATAGTGCCAGAGTATCTTCTGAAAAAATAATAAGTGCAGGATTTCAATTTACATACAAAAAAATGGATGAGGCACTAAAAAATCTCATTGGCTAGGTAAAATATCTTTTTTTTCCACCACCAGATCTGAAAATTTACCCGAGAATCTGGTTGCTTTTATGATGTGATTATCTATCCAATGATAGTTTCCGCCCCGTGGTTTGCCGAATATTATGCCGTGATACTTAAATCCATTTTTATTCAACCAAGCCTCGGTGACAGCGCGATGTTCCTCCGTTCTGGAGGTAAAAAAATAAATACTATGCCCTTCCTCGAACCACTTATTTATAATTTTAAGTGCATCGGGATAAGGCATTACTGAAATCATTCTTTCTGGCTCTTCATTAGGAATATCATCACAGACAGTACCGTCAATATCGATTAAAAAATTTTTGACATGTTCAGGAAGAAGAGGGCTAAGGGCCTCCCCTTTTTCGTTGAATGCATGTTGCAGTCGGGAATCATTAGATTGTTGCATATTCAGTTAAATGGTTAGAAAGAGATAAAATCTGTGGGATCCATAACGATTCCTTTGTACCACAACTCAAAATGGAGATGGGGTCCGTCTGTTTTTGTGCCTGTGTTACCAATAATGGCGATAGCTTCGCCAGCTTTCACAAAAGCGCCTACTTTTTTTAAAAGGGCGGCATTGTGCTTATAAAATGTTATTAAGTTGTTGGCATGTTGAATACCTATGGTATGACCAGTCTCCAAGGTCCAGTCAGCTAAAAAAACATAGCCTGATAAAGCTGCTTTTATCGCCGTATTCTTTGGTGCAACAATATCAACACCGATATGATTTTTTTTAAGATCAAACTGAGAACTAATCTCTCCTTTTAAAGGATTCACAAAAAAGACCCCTTCAATGGGAAGATCCTCCGATTTACTAAACCCAGAATAACGCGATCTCTTGGCCATATTACCAATCTTTTCAAGTTCCACCTCTTTTCTTAATTGATTGTCTTCCTCCGAGGGGGAAGTAATATTTTGCTCCTCCAGATTAACTAAATTACTCAGTAAGTTTTTTTCCGGAACGGGAATATCATCGACGGTTTCAACATCACCTGTTAACATGCGTCTTACGTTCGTCAAATAAATTCTTTGCGCACTCATTTCATTTTCAATTTCTTCTACCTTACGCATTAAACTTAAGACCTCCTCGCTACTACTTCCAAGCCCATAACCTGGTAAATATCTTTTTATTGGCGTCACCGCAATAAAGAGCAGAGCTAAAAATCCGACGAACACCAAAATACTACTACCCAATAAATAAAAATTAAATAAAGTAAGTTTAAAAGAGGCAATCTCCTGAAAAGTATCCTCATTCATTATGACCAAACGAAATTTATTTTTTAGATTTTCTCTAAATTGTGCCCAGCCTTCCTTACTAAAAATATTTGTCGCCATGATATGAAATTTAAACAAAAAGAAGATTTTTCAACGTACAATAAAATACAAAGGTTACAGTTTTCTTTCTAACTTCGAAAATAAAATAAAACAAGAAGTTAATTAAGCCCTCAATTTTATAATAAATAACGAAATTTGAGCTTATTTATGTGTAATAAAAATATTTTAGTTTTGAAAAGCCTGACTCTTCCTATTTATCTTATTCTTTTTGTACTCACTTTTTCAAGCTGTGTAACAAGGAAAAAGAAAGCTGACCTATCTATTTTAGGCAAGATATATGAAAATACCACTGCAAGGTATAATGGATATTTTAATGCAAATGAAATATTGGAAATTAATAAATTAGCCCTCTCTACACAAGATCCGGTTAATTATCAAAAACAACTTCCTATTTTTCCTTACCTGACCGCGTCAAATAGAAAATCGGCGGGACAGGAACTCGACAAAGCTGTAAAAAAAGTAACGCGTGTGGTCGCTTTACATCCCAGAAGTTATTGGATGGACGATTGTTATTTACTCGCCGGTCAAGCCTGGTTTTTAAAAGAGGATTATGAAAATGCTGAAAAAGCATTCCGTTATTTAATTACAGAATTTGATCCTGAGGAAAAATTAGCTCAATCGGAAGATAAAGCTAAAGCTGACGCAAAAAAATCTACTTTATCTCCTAAACAAAAAGCAAAGAAAAGGGAAAAAGCTAAAAAAGAAGCCCTTAAAAAGAGAAAGAAATACAACAAGGAGGTTAAAAAAAGAAAAATCCAAAACGCTAAACGTAAAAAGGAGGGTAAAGCAGCCCTGCCCTCTAAACCTAAGCCAAAGGCAAAAACAGATGAGTCAGAAGCTGAAAAAGCTAAAAAGGAGGAGGCTGAAAAAAGAAAACAAGCTGCCGCAGAAGCAAAAAAAGAGGCCAAAGCAGCTGAACCTAAAAAATATTTCCTAAAACACAGACCTGTCTTTCAGGAAGGAAAGTTGTGGCTCGCCAGAACCCTGATAGAACGTGATAATGACGATTCTGCGCTTCGTATTTTGGAAAAATTAATCGACGACGAAACTACCTTCGATTACGTGCTCGAGGAAGTGTACCCGCTTTTGGCTTTCTATTACCTTAAAAAAAATAATATCGCCGAAGCAAATATAGCCTTGGAAAAATCCATAAGCCTGTCAGATGACCGAAAAGAAAAAGCAAGCCTTAGCTTCCTGGCTGGTCAATTATTTTCAACAGATAAAAAAGAAGCAGAGGCCTTTACTGCCTTTGACCAAGCTGAAAAGTGGGCTTCAAACTACGAAATGGCTTTCAATGCTAAAATAAATAAGGCGCAATTAGCCTGGCTCGCAGGGAAAGGTTCCTACGAAGATGCCTTAGCCGATCTCGATAAACTAGCTAAAGATGAAAAAAATATAGATTACTTAGATCAATTATACTACAATAAAGGTCAATTAGCCTTGAAAAATAATCAACGCGTAGAAGCTATTTCCTATTTCAAGGAATCTTTAGCAAAAAACACCATTAATACACTCCAAAAAACAGAGTCAGCCTATATTTTGGGATCTCTCTATTTTGAAGATAGTGAGTTTCTTTCAGCAAAAAATTATCTTGATACTACCTTGCAAACTATGGCCGATGAGGATCCCAGAAAACCCGAAACAGCTAAACTCAGGGAAAGTCTGACGGACATTGCAAGCCTTATAGAAAATATAAATCTTCAGGATAGCCTGATTGGCATTTCCAAACTTTCTCCGGAAGACCGTATGCAATTAGCCCTCAAAATTAAGAAACTGGAGGATGAAAAACGCATGGCCGAAATTGAAAACAAAAATCAGGGAAGTATTAGCGCTTTACCTATCACTGCCCGAGAAAATGCTTTCAGTGGCTTAAATACCGGATCTACCCAAAGTAGTTTTTTCGCCTACGACGATCAAACGCTCAAACGCGGTATCCGTGAATTTGAACGGGTCTGGGGAACAAGAACATTGCAGGATAACTGGCGACAGGGGGAACAAAAATTGTCTTTTGATTTACCATCCCAGACTATTGCTGAAATAGATACCGCAAGCAGCAGGAAAGGTAGATCATTGAAGGTTACCGATCTTACCGAGGAAGATATTGATAGATTATTGGGTGATTATCCAAAAACAGAGATTGCCCTAAAAGCGGCAGAACTTAAAATTATAGACGCTCTGTTTAAATTGGGCGTTCTTTACAGGGAAAAACTTGCCAATTATCCCGAATCAATAAAAGCTTTTATTGAACTCGATAAAAGATTTCCAGGGACCAATATTGAAGTAAATATCTGGTATTATCTCTTCCTCATCTACCGCGAAAATAATGAGTTAGCCGAATCCGATGTCTTTAAAAGTAAAATATTAGAAAAATACGGCAGCACTTATTTCGCCCAGGCTATTTCAGACCCTAATTTTGTAGCTTCTTCAAAGCTCAGAGAAAAAGAATTAAATCAATTTTACGACCTTGCTTATAAACTGTTCACAGAAAGAAAATTCGCAGAAGCGCTAGACCTTATCGTTCAGGCACCTGCTAAAAGTGGCACATTGACTAAGTTAAATAGTAGATTTGCCTTGTTGGGTGCGCTCTGTACAGGAAGCCTTAAAGGTAGAGAAGAATATATTTATGCTCTTCAGGAAGTTATTGCTAAATACCCCAGTACTGATGAACAAAGAAGAGCTGCCGAAATACTTAGACTTTTAGGCGAGGCTCAGGCAAGTATGCCAGGACAACGGGTAGATGAATCCGGACAATTTCAAATTGAAGCTGATCAGGTTCATTATGTCATTTTTGCATTCCCTCAATCAGTCGATCTAAATGGCATTAAGGTCGGAATATCTGACTTTAACCGAAAGTACTTCTCTTTGGAAAAGTTAAATATGACCAACCTGTTTTTAGGTGAAGACGAATCTTCAAGAAAGGCTTTATTAATACTCCGACGTTTTAATAATCAGGGATCCGCCTTAAATTATTATCTGACCGCCGATAAGAATAAATCAGAATTAAAACTGGGTGAAACGCCTTACGAGCTTTTTATTATAGGCCTTAATAATTATCGCGAACTACTTCGGATAAAAAATACGAATGCCTATTTAGATTTCTTCAATACTAAAATCCTTAAAAATTAACGGACCAAGATTATTATTTTAAAAGCAATCCGTTTTATATTATTCGGCCAAACGAATGATATATTCTTTTTTCAAAGGATTAGTCAATTGTTTCCCAATAAGCCATGGATTTAGCCATTTCAGCTTTCGGTATGAAATCTTATTTTCCTGGGCAAACAAACCTAAGTCGGGAATAGATTTTGCCACAGTAATAACTTTGGTAGCTTCGATAGGAGCATATCCGCCATCTCCTTTTAATTGATAACCGTGATATTCAGGATCCTCTAAAACCGCTTTAATAGCAAACAAGCGGAAAACATACCTGGAGGTTTCCTCATTCAGCTGCATATCAAAATAGCTGGTTGCCCGTTGAAAATCTAACTCTTTTTTAAATCTGGTTTCCCCAATATTGTATGCCGCTGCGGCCATCGACCAGTTTCCAAATCTTTTATGCAAATGTTTCAAATATTTACAGGCAATTTCCGTAGACTTTTCAACATGATACCTCTCATCCACTTCCTCTGAAATTTCGAGTCCGTAAAACTCGGAAACAGGTTTCATAAACTGCCATACTCCTTTTGCACCCGCCGGAGAGACCGCATTGGAAAGCATACTTTCTGCCACAGCTATGTATTTAAGATCTGATGGTAAGCCATGTTCTGACAATTTTTTTTCTATCATAGGAAAATATCGCATAGAGCGCTTAATAGCGATAATGGTGCTTGAATGTTGAAAAACATTAGCGTATAACTCTCTTTCAAGTCGTTCCCGTATATCCCAATCCTCGATGGTTAACTTCTCACCAGCAAAGGAATATTCATCCTGTAATGTTATTGATCTAATAACCATGGCTGGTTCTGCCGCTTTGTTCTCTCCCAGGTCGATATTGGTCACAAAGGAAAAAATAAAAAAAATACCGGAAAAGGCTCCCAAAATCATGAGAGACCATTTAAAAGGTTGTAAAAATTTATTCTCTTTCATATTCTAAATATCTTTTGTTTTTTTATAAATAGGCACTGTTGAGCAAGGTTCGCCGAAGAAAATACTTGATGCTACAGGCTGTAAAAACTGCACTGCAGCCGTATAAGCCGCTGCGGGAACGGCCTTTTCGCTACAACCCTTCAAAACCATTTTTTTGTCAGCATAATCCTCCTTTTTCCATTGAGAAATTACCTTATCATAATGGGCTGAAAGAAAAGTATCCTTATCTCCCTGAAAAATAGCCTTTGCATAAGGTGTGGCATAAGCAGCGACTAACATAAAAGACCATAAAGGTAAAATGGCATCTACAGAACAAACAATAAGCAGGTTTTTATCCTTATAAACAGCCCAGTCAATTTCCTTTAATGCTGTTCTAAAATCTTTCTCCTTTAAAATTAACCCCTGAAAAAGATAATCCTTTATGTCAAAATAAATAAAATCACCCTCCGGATAAAATTTTTCTAAATCGATGGTTAATAATCCACTATTAACCACCTTATTAACTAATGTTGATTCCATATTACTTATTAATTTTCCGAAAAATCTGATTCCTCACCAGCTGTAAATTCATGTTCTTTAAATTCTTTGGGTAGGGGAAGATCTTTTAAACTGTTAATGCCAAAATAATGTAAGAATTTTTCACCCGTAGCATACAACAATGGTCTTCCGGGCCCTTCGCTTCTTCCAGAAATAAGAATTAACTCCTTTTCAAGTAACTTTTGCACGGCATAATCACAATTAACGCCTCTGATTCTTTCCAATTCCAATTTACTTACAGGTTGTTTATAAGCAATGATAGAAAGTGTTTCTAAGGAAGCTTTTGAAAGTTTTTTCCTTGTTTTATTTCTAAGAAAAACATTTAAGGTACTATGAAAAGCAGGTTTAGTTAAAAACTGAAAACAGTTTCCCGATTGAATCAGTTCAAAGGCAAAGGATTCATTCACAAAACGATTTGAAATTTCTTCAATTCTACTCATTACCTCCTCTTCTGAGAGCGCCAACCCGAACACCTCTTCCAAACAACCTTGTACATCCTCTATACTAATTGGCTGATCAGCTGCAAAAATCAGTGCTTCAATGTGTTGTGAAATATATTCCAATGTGAAAAATTTTAATTAAAAGGAATAGCAACGGAAAAGATTACTATTTTTTCCACCTCTTCCTTTACTTTGTTTGTTATTATCGAAAAATAGGGGAAGTTGCAAAGCAAAATAAAAATCAGACCCTGTAAAGGACGATTTTGTCACCCAACTCTTTATATTATCTGAACCAATGGTCAATGGCCCAGCCCGAAGTGCAAAACCTCCGTAAAACAGCTGTCTATTGGATAAGGTCAGCGGTATTTTTACAGCCCAAAAACCTGATTCCCAAGAGGGCATTACCATAACGGTTTCTATGGATTGAATATTTTTAATAGCCTTCAGGAGGGGGATATTTGCAAAAGAAGAGATAAAGAAAGAGTTCCCAACGGAGAAGCCACCTTGAAAATTGAACGATGTTGGCAGTAACATATTAAAATTACTTCCCGTTACGCCAGCCAATGCACTACC
>JAFMBH010000145.1 GCA_017858735.1 Bacteroidota bacterium | reverse complement strand
TATCATTTTATTTTGCTGATTATCAGCTTTTTAGCAACTCCGAAACTTTAGTAAGGGTACAAATGACCCCACCATTAACCTAAATTGCCAAAAATTATAAATTATGAGGTATTTATTTGTAGCACTAATCATGTTTGTTTTAGGTTCAGTTCAAGGACAATTTACACACTTAAAAGAGGGAAAATATAAAGCTTTCAATGGAACAGAACATGAAGTTTATATTTTAGAGGGGAAGTTCACTGTTTCATTATTAACAAAAGGTTTACTGGTTAATAGTCAGTTAAGTGATACTGCAATACTATTTAAGATGAGAGATGAAATAGACGGTTATTATCAAGGTTACAAGGAATTATTTGGTATAGAACCAGCTGGAGGAAATCCTAATTACCAGAATAAAACAAATGTTTTTTTCGGACCACCTTCCTGTGGTGCAGCTTGTGGTTTACTTGGTTCTAAAGGAGTGGAAATCGGAGGAAATTTCTTAGTTAATATTTACAATGAAATAAAATTTCAAACTAATGTTCATCCCATGGTCATTGTAGGGTATGAATTTGGACGTAATTTTTTCACTCTAGGTGGTAAGGTTTTATTTCCCTTTGATACTAAGAAAAATGAATACAATGGGGGCTTTGCAGAAGCGTTTGCAAACCTTGGTTATTTAGAGTCTTACCTAAAGAATGTATATCCAACATTTAGTGAAAAGAGGAAACAGTTTCAGGAGACAAATAGGTATCATACCAATTTGATAAAACTTTTTCATGCGTATATAAATGATACCAGTAAAAACCCATTTAATTCTTTGCAACTTGGAACTATTGTACAAGATTATAATAGAAATCCATGGCATTTGAATATACCATCTTTTATGGCCTCTGGAATTTTGGTTGGTACGTATAATCTCTTTAACAAACCTGACCTGAAAAACTTTTTAAGCACAGCTTCACTTAGGGAAAATGCTACTTCTTCCGAATACGCTATGGGTACAATTGCGCTTGGCTTATCTAAAGCAATAAACTTGGATTTGAATAATTATTTTATGAATGTTTTGAAATTCAAATATGATGATAAAGCTAAAGCTGAAATATCAATATTGCCTAAGATTCAACAAGATAAGTTAATTCGTGATTTAAACGAACTCTACTTTATTACCCCATTTGATTCGTTAAGATTAAATATTAGATCAATTAATTATAGCACAACAAATGCTGGAATCAAATACGTGCTTAAAAAGAATGAGGAAATCGTTTCGTCCTCTATTCATGGAAATAATATTTTGAATTACGGTATTTTTGGAAATCAAGACCAAGTTACTTTGAAAGTATTATTAATTCAAAATGACAAAGAAATTGATTCTTATGAAATTATAGTTAAAAAGAGAAAGAAAATTGAAGCCGATGTGTTTTTAAAATCAGCCTGGCTTTATTCTAAAAATGGATATGGTATTGTTGCAAACAACAATTCACAGATATTAATTGAAAATATTTCAAATTTAACAGGGGCTCTAAGTGTTGACAGTAACATCTTAAAATATTCTTATCCATTAATTCCAGAGAGGAAAATTAAAATTTCAGGTCAGGTAAAATTTAAATCCTTTATTAAGGATGCTGGTTATGCTAAAATTAATATTGCGGGTCGTTTTGGTTCAATAGGAACAGAAGATATAGGAATTGGTACTGGAAAAATGGATACCTCGAAGTTTTATGATATTTCATTTACATTTAAGTGGGCAGACTTTTTTAAACCTTCGGAAGAAACGAAGTTATATGATTATATGGATTTAAGTATGGAGTTAGTCTCTTTGAATGGTAATGCAGTATTTAGAAATTTTTCTGTAGAAGATTTAGCTGATACAGATAGCGATGGCTTTCTTGATTTTTCGGATAACTGCCCAAAGACTTTTGGAACAGATAAGGGTTGCCCCTTAGTTTCATCTAATGAATATTTGGACATACAAAACGCTGTAAAAATTTACCCTAATCCAGTTGGTAATAGTATCAATATTTCATTCAGTTCTGATGAAATTAGAAATAGTATTGGTTCAATACAGATTGTAGATGTTTCAGGTAGAATTTTATTTCAGGGTGATAAGACATTTATTGAGCAGGGTGAAGTAAATATTAATACCAGCGAATACCCTAACGGTACATATTTTCTCCAATTGAAGAATGATAACAAATCACACATGTTTAAATTCATTATTTTAAAATAATATTTTTAGTTATCGAGGTTTGGCTTAGAAATAAATTCTAAGTTAGACCTCGATAATATAGCGTCTCATGTTTTGTCTCGATAGAAGGAAATTACACCCTAAAAGCAATCCCCTCAAACCACTTTGACCTATCCTAAAAAAGGTATGAATACCATAAAAAAGGGCGAATGCCTCTCGCACCTGCGGGAACCATCAATTAAATCTTTAAACTTCTTTTAGTACGGGTCATATTCCCAGAGAAGCTAAAGAAATTACATTTATACCATCAGGGCGACGGTAACTCATACCTGTTCCAGTAATAATATTCAGTGATTTTGGAGATTCCATTTTTTCCGTGTCAATATTGGCAGCAAACTTTTTTAGATTTTCTGCAGCTTCGTTAATAAAACCTACGCCTAGTTTTATTTCAAATGCTGCATAATCTCCGTTGCGTTTTTGCACAATGGCATCCACCTCATATCCGTAAGAATCGTTGTAGTGATAAACTATAGCATCATTTGTTTTTGCATAAACATTCAGTTCATGTGTTGCCAAAGATTCGAACAGAAAACCTGTGTATTTAATATCTTTCATCAAAGATTCTTTATCCAAGCCCAAAGCGGCAACAGCTAATGAAGGGTCACACAGATGTCTTTTGGGAGATTTACGCAAAGATGCAGAAGAACGAATATGCGGATTAAAAGACGGTTGCTCGTATAGAATCATTAATTTGGATAATGCCTCCAAATAATCTGAAAGCGTATTTCTCGACAGTTCATTGGTTTCATTGATTTTTACATCTTTCTCTAAGGTCTTGTTATCAACCAAAGTCGCAATATTTCTCGATAGAGAGCGTAATAAACTGCGTACTTTATAGGGATTCCGCCTAACGCCTGACACTCGAATCATATCTACCTCGCATAGTAAATCAATATATCCCCGATTCATGTTCAAGGCATTTTTTATATTCTCATTGATCAGTGTAGGCCACCCTCCTATACATATTCTTTCGATGATAAAATCTAACGAAATCGAGGGTTCGTAATAATCATTACCCGCTCCTATGAGTAAATCAGACAATTTTACCGTACCACTGGAATACCCCAGTTCTTGCCAGGTCATAGTGTCCATTTGCAAGACGGTAAAGCGACCTGCTCCACTATGCAGCCTCACGTTTTCAGGCGGATTAGCAGAGCCAGTAAGTAAAAACTGACCTTTAGACTTTCGTTTATCCACTTCATGCCTCACATAATTCCAAATTTCTGGTTGTTCTTGCCATTCATCAATCAAACGAGGAGTTTCCCCTTGCAATAATAATTGTGGATTGGTTGCCATAATTACTGAAACTTGTGGATCACGATCCATTTTCAACTCACTTTTTGCATATTGTGAAGCAGTTTCTGTTTTTCCACATGATTTAGGCCCTTTTATCAATACAGCACCAGAAGCAGCCATTTTTGCCACTAAATCATCTTCCACCAATCTTTTGATATAACGCATAAATTTCTCCTTTACCTGGTTTAAGATACTTTAAAAATCTACTATTTTGCAAATTTAAGCCTTTTTATTGTGCAGTTTTAAGGTTTTTTATTGTGCAGTTTTGAGGTTTGCTATGGGTCGTTATAGCGTTGAAGGGTTTAGATGATGTGACCCTATGGCTATTCCGGTTGAAAGTGAGCCATTCAGATTAAACTGACTCAACATAAAAATCTAAACATTAGGATGATTCCATTAGCATAATAAATGCCATTCCGGCGTATGCTTCCACTCCTTACTCATAATAAAAAAGAAGGATGTGGAAGGAAATCTTTGAGGGAAAGACCGACAAGAAGCTAGTCAAACTGGCACAGCGAAAGATGGGGGATTTGTTAAAATTAGATGATGAGAATCAAATAATTTGATTTTCTAATTGTTCCACACTCCAGATTTTTTTGACCAGTGCTTCATATAATTCCTGCCTTTCGAGTAATGCCGTCTTATCAAAGTTGGTGTAAGATTTAAAGCTTAAATTTTCATTTTCAAGGAAACGTTTGAATTGGGGATTATTCTGGTAGCAATCACTATTGAGTGATTTTGCCAATAGATTTTCTCCAAAATAAATAGGCAGCTTCCTATCAAAAGTCAAATCATTAAGACTTCTGTTCTTATCCATAGGCAAGAGCAATAAACCGCCAAACTTATTACGGTGGCGGTCAAAGGTTTCTTTATCTGGGTATTCCATCAAAAACCAATCGTGGTGGTCGCAAATGATGTGTTCTATGTCATAAGGATTTTTTAAGTCCCTGTTAACATAATTATAGAAGTTGGAAGTCAGGCCACTTTCTGTTTCAATAAAATCTGTCATTCGGGAAAGAATATGAAGCATGTACCGGGTGGTCCAGCCATTTAAGCGGAATTCATTGATACTATCAAGTTGGAATTCCATACTTAAAATTTCATGCTTGCATATATTAAAAAGGTCTGCAAGAGATTTTCTTCTAATTTTTTTTGAAAGGAGGAAAACATTATAAACAATGGAAGAATAATCTACCGTTTTATAGTTGAATATCCTTCTGGTAAAATAAAGATCTAAAAAACAAGAAATCAGTTTTATCTTTTTATCGGATTCTTCCCTGGTTTCGGAAGGGTCAATAGCTGCAAGAATAAGTTGGTACTGAAGAGTGAAGTTCCTGTTTGCATTATAGAAAACGTATTCAAAGCCTTTTGTAAGGATGGTTGAATATTTTTTCAATTCAAGATAAATCTGGCTGAATTTGGTAAATTGTTTGAGTACAAATTCTTCAAAGTCCTTACTTTTGGACAGTTTCATCTGTGTGTTATGTTCCCTCACCCATTTGTGGAATGCGGTACCAATAATATCAAAATCACCAGGTAAGGCATTTTTCTTTCGTTCTCTTATGGTTTCAGCAAATTGAGATCGAATCCAGTATTTTATAAAATCACTTTCTTCTTCCTTTCCAAGACCTTTCAATTCAAGAATTCTTTTTTTCCATATTTCATTTGCTTGCTGACGAAGTCCATCATTTTCAATCTTACTTAATAGATATCCTTTCAACATTTCAGTTGGGGTTAAACTCAGCCCCCTATCATTCATAGATACAAATATCTTATGGGCATCCTGTTCTGTCTGTGCCACAATTCGGATAAAATCTACATTATCAATAAGCCAGTCTTTAAAGGTTTCTAATGCTTTCCTGGGCAGGGTATCGTTCATTATTGCTTTGATATCTGCATATCGATGATATATGTTACGTATAGTCTCGGAGTGATTTGTCACATCCATGTACTCATTTTGGAGCAATGCGTTCATCACATCATATCGATGTGGCATTTCTGGGACATGGATATTAAATGTCTTTGTACCCGCCTTCTTTGAATAAATTAACTGGAGTACTTCAGCTCTTTCCTCTTCATCTTCCAACTGATGATATAAATAGATAAGAAGTAGGGTTAAAGAAGTTAGTCTTTGTTGTCCATCTATGATGGCATTATCTTCAGCGGTTAATACAATGGAACCCATGAAATAATGCCCATATTCCAAAACTTTCCCCCTTTCATCCTGGTCAGAATAAAATTCAAAGAACTCCTCTGTCAAATCATCCAGAAGTTCTTCAATTTGCTTCGTCTGCCATTGGTATTCCCTTTGATAATAATGAATGGTATATTTTACTCCGGTAAATAATTCTCTAATTGTCTTCGGTGTTCCTTCAATTTTTTTCATTGATTAGATTTATCTATTGGTTAGATATAACAAAATAGGTATTATTCATCAATTTACCTTTCAAACCTTAAATTAA
>JAFMBH010000047.1 GCA_017858735.1 Bacteroidota bacterium | reverse complement strand
CTATCTCCCCTCCTGGGTATCTTCCCTTACATAGGGGATAAAAAGGTCTTACGGGCTGTTTAATCCCTTCTGTGAAAATAAAATTTCTGGGTGAAAATTTAAGGTATTGGTATTTGTTATGATGGCCAAATAAAATTTTTGGGAAATTTTGGTCAAATCTGGGAAATTGAGTAATCCGGAGCAAAGTGAACCACTGTTCAAATACATTAAGGCATATTTTAGCCATAAATACTTATAAGTATATTAGAAGTTCATACACCTATTGTATTGAATATAATTGACTTACCTGTTGAATTGGTTTTATTTATAGATAATGAACATAAAAATTCATCCTCCGAATATTGATTGGTTCAAATGTTTCGTTTATGTCAATTCAGGTCAATCCAAACTGGTTCAAACAGAATTTTCCAATTTGTCTTTTTCCTATGAAAACAGAAAGTGGCGTGGATATTGGGGTTCAAAAAGAGGGTCTGAATTGGAAAATCGCATCAACCTATAAATGAGGTGTTTAAGAATAAAAGTAATTATAATGAGCCTAAAACCTAATAAAATTGTGAAAACAAAAAAATATTTTGGCTTAAATATTGGGCGGAACCCATATTATAAAAAAACATATTTGACCAGACAAATTTCTTATCTTAACTTTGTGCCATCAAACGGAGAAAATGATGAGAATGAAAATGAGGATTCAAAAAATCACCAGCTTACAGGTGGATAGTTACTTCGGGCCAAATTATCCGGCCTTGTAAACCTTTCAAAAGCTGCACAGAACAGCATTCTGGCATAGGATAATAACCTATGAACAATTTGGTATGCATAAAATGACCTTCAATTGAAGGGCTGGAATATTATGCCTTATTGGGAGGCAAAGGCACCGACTGAAGAAATGGAATGACTGCCTTTATTAGGCATTAGAGAAGCAAATTTATCAGAATTTATATTTCATAATTTTTAAAACTAAATCATCATGTTCAAGAACCCTAAATTTTTACAAGTATTTAAGACTATTACCAAAAAGAAGATGGAGGAACTAATCATTCACCCAGAAAAATTTAAAGAGAGTGTATGGGCAATAAGTGATTCATTTGATTTGTCGGGTAATAAAAGGATAACCTCCTTACCAAGGATTTTGGTAGTTGGAGATGAGTTTGATATTCCCAGTTGTGATAATATATTTAATATTCCCATGTATATGAATGTTAAAAGCGAACTTATTATGTCAAACTGTGACAACTTGGCTGCCTTGCCAGAACATTTTATTATAGATACTACAGTTGACATGAGTTTTTGTAAGAGACTGACTACTTTGCCCGAAAGACTAATAGTGAATGGTTTGCTAGATTTAACTGGTTGCAGTAGCATAACTTCGCTACCTGAATTCAAAATTCTGGAAATAAATGGAGTACTTAAAATGGATTCCTGTCATGGTTTGAAAAGTTTACCCGAAAATCTTAGTGTTGCTGGTAGTCTTTGTTTAGAGGATTGTATTGGCTTAACAAGCTTACCAAATGGCCTAAATGTGGGTTCACTAGATTTAAGTGGATGTACCGGCTTAACAAGCATACCAAATGGCCTAAAAGTGAGTAAATCCTTAAATTTAAGTGGATGTACCGGCTTAACAAACATACCAAATGACCTAAAAGTGGGTTCACTAGATTTAAGTGATTGTACAGGCATAACCACATTACATGAAAATATGCACATTGAAGGCAATCTCAATTTAACTGGTTGTATTGGTTTGACCAAATTACCCGAAAATCTTTATGTTGGAGGTATGCTTAGTTTGAATAATTGTACAAATTTAACCTCATTACCTGAAAGTCTTAAGGTAGGGGAAATTTTATCCCTAAGTGGCTGTTCCAATTTGACTTCATTACCAGAAAGCCTCGAAGAAAAGGTATTCTTAAATAAAACTGATTCAAATCAATTGCCATTTTTGGTCGGTAATCAGGAATTAGCCAATAGAATTTCCCAGAATAATATTGGATTCGCAGATATTTTTAGATTAGAGCTTTTAAATGCCTAGTCTAACAATCAAAATGTGAGATTTAAACCTCTAAAGTAGCAACAAACATTAAATTATTTAAACCTATAAAATCTATTGTTATGCATAATTTACATATTGGCAGAGTAAATGCAGATACCCACGAGGAGGCGTCTGAAATAGTAGAAGAAAGATTGAGCACTTGGGGGGATGATGATAACTGGTTTAGCATCTGTGGTTCCTTCTGCAAGGAAGATCTAACTTTCTCGGATGAATTTGATGAGGATTGGTTGGAAAAAGAGGAGATACTGAATAACCCTCATTGTTTTGATGATATGTTAGATTCAGATGATTTAGCAAGTGAAGGTAAAGAGGTCATTGAAAAAGGTATTGAGAATGCTACGGGAGATGACTTGTTATGGGTCTCCAAATATTACAGGAACTTATGGCATCTTTCAAAATTGACAAATCCTAATCAGTTAGATGTTTGGAAAGACGAATTCAAAGGAGGATGTTTTGATGAATATGGTCTCACTGATTTTGGATCCGAAGGAGAAAATACCTACCTGGTATTGATTGATATGCATAGTTGAGGAATAGCTGAATTAAACAAGGAAAACATAACCATTTAAATAGATTAATTAACAAAATAAATTTTAAAAACCATGAAGACTACATCTAAAGAGTTGAATTCCTACATTGAGAAAAGGAAAATTGAAATTAAAAATTGGACCAAGGAAAAGATTGGCAAATACGAATTTCCACCAAAGTGGTTACTCATAAAGGATATAAAAGAATCTGATGGGGGGCGTGAGAAATTCCATTTTGGCTCAATGGTCAGGTTTAATATTTTAATGATTGATTTAACGATTATTTATGGCTTTACAATGGAGGATGTTACCAAAGCACATTTGGCTTATAAAGCCTTCAGTGAGCTTGGGATAAAAGGAGAGCAGTTTGTTAGCATTTTTTATGAGGATAACACATTTGTTCTAAGACTTGGAATTGAACCAACAAAAGAGAATGCAACAAATATAATGATGCCAGGATTCCGGGTAAGCACCAATTGAAAATACAAGTTAATAAACATTATTTGTATAAAGGGGAATAAAACATAACTGGAGCGGATGGAAATGAGTAGCTGAATTGAAAGGGAAAACATAAATATTTAAATAGATTAATTAACAAACTAAATTTTAAAAACTATGAAGACCGGATCTAAAGAGTTAAATTCCTTCATTAAGAAAAGGAAAATTGAACTTAAAAAATGGAACATGGAAATTACTGGCAAATATGAACTTCCATCCAAATAGAAACTAATTGAGAGGATAAAAGAGTCTGAAACAGGTTGTATTAAATACCGTTTTTATTCAAAGAATGAACTAATATACATTTTTTTAGATGCAATGATTGTAATAGACAATCATAATGCCATGGTGGAAGAGATTTTTGATTATTTAAGCGATTTGGGGGTAAAAGATGAGCATTTCTTTTGTATTTATTATGAAGATAACAGATTTGTGCTCAAAGTGGAAATTGATCTAATCAATGAGAAAGAATCAGATACTGAACCAGAAATGTCGATTTTCCAAAATAGCTGCCTTTAATTTTTAAAATACTAAGGTTTGTTTAATCATTCAAAACGGACGAATTTGCCCCTGGTCAAAAAAGGTGGTAAATCCGTCCGTTTTTTTGTTTCAAAAAGCAGTTTAAAACATCTGAAAATTATTGCCTATATTGAATTAATATTCATAAAGAAATGATGCCATGTCCTTTTTTCTTTAATGCCAGATATGAGCAACTTAAACAAAAATAAATGAAGAAATAAAAAGATAATGGATAGAAAAGCAATTAAGAAAATATTTGATTTCTTAGAAACAAATGAAAGTAAAGCTTCTTGGGAGTATAAAATATTATATGATCTTGATAACATAAAAGATAATGAATTAATAATTGATGGTAATTTGAATTTATCAAATAAAATTATAACCTCCTTACCAGATGGATTGCAGGTTGGGGGTTCTTTATGGTTGGATGATTGCAAAAGTTTAACATCTTTACCAGATGGATTGCAGGTCGGGGGTAATTTGGATTTGAGAGGTTGCATAAGGTTAACATCCTTGCCAGATGGATTGCAGGTCGGGGGTAATTTGTGGTTGGTTGATTGCATAAGTTTAATCTCCCTGCCAGATGGTTTGGAGGTCGGGGGTGATTTGTGTTTGAATGGATGCATAAGTTTAACTTCCTTACCAGATGGATTGCAGGTCGTTGGTGATTTGTATTTGGAAGGATGCATATGTTTAAAATCCTTGCCAGATGAATTGCAAGTTGGGGATGATTTGTATTTGGAAGGATGTAAAAGTTTAACAGGCTTGCCAGATGGATTGCAGGTTGGGGGTTATTTGGATATGTCAAAATGCATAAATTTAACCTCCTTGCCAGATGGATTGCGGGTTGGGGGTGATTTGTGTTTGTTTGGATGCAAAAGTTTAACCTCCTTACCGGATGGATTGCAGTTTGGGGGTTCTTTGAGATTGACAAGTTGCAAAAGTTTAATATCCTTGCCAGATGGATTGCAGGTTGGAGGTGATTTATGGTTGGATTATTGTAAAAATTTAACCTCCTTGCCAGATGGATTGCAGGTCGGGGGTGATTTGTATTTAGCCACTACACCATTGGCAAAATATACAGATGGTGAATTATTGAAAATGATAGGTTCTATTGGTTATGTAAGTGAGGAAATAAAAAGATAATGGGGGGAAGATTTGGTTAGTAAGTATTCCGGAGTAAAGTTTGACTGGAATATTCAGTTGGAAGCTCATTCCAGTAAATGAAAGCAGAGTTCTTTCATCTTTTCCGGTTTTACCGCACAATAATGAATAAATGTATAATGCTGACCTTCTTAAAATAAAGTTATAAATACCCTTATTCTCTCTTTCACATCGAAATTGGGGGAATTTGCTTTTTTCTTTTGCAAATTGAATCAAGACCAACTAATTTTTGTTAAATTGCTATATAAATTTATTGTGTTATGTTTTTCCCGATTAATAGACTGGAATTTGAGAAATTAAAGGCTGAATATATGTTGAAAAAAATGGAACAAATGAGGGAAATCCAAGATTTAGAAGCCAAATTAAATTATCACAGCCAATTTTTTGAACCAAAATTCACCATAAGATTAGGTCCAGATGAATTAGAATATATAGCAGAGACAAGAGTATCTTTTTTCAATAGAACCCAACCAAAATTTATTCAAATTGAAATAGGCAAAAGGGAAGATTTCAAAGATTATCAAGAGGTTTATGAAAAAGGAGAAAATTTAATTATGGATGAACTTATGAGACTATTTCCAAATGAATTCAATTAAAGTTTCATGATTTTGGGGAAATATTCAATAAGCCAAATAGGGGGCTTTTATGGCCTGAAAAACGGGAGTAAATTGGTAATAGAGCCAGTTTTCAAAGAATTATTATGGTTTGAGTATAACAAGTTTATTGCTCAAAATGAAGATGAAAAATGGTTAATTGTAAATGATTTAGGAAATAATATATTAGGTGAAGAATTTGACAGGCTTCACCAATTCAAAAATGGAGTGGCAACTTTCCAGAAGTCAAATGAGTTCATTTTTGTAAATGGATATGATGTTTTCAAAAGAGTGAAATTCTATAATCCAGATGCTTATTTTAATTCATCTGGATTATCAATAATTCAAACAGAAGATGGTAGAGAAGGTGTGATATTAGAGAATGGGGAATGGTTTCTGACCCCAGCATTTCCTCAAACATTAACCTCCGCTTAATCTATCAGATAATAATTTAGTTAGATCATCAGCACCATCTGTGTTGAGTTCATTGACATAATCAATGGTCTGTTTTATCTGACTATGTCCCATTGTCTTCATTAAATCATAAGGATTTACCTTTTCACTTCCTTTAAGCGCAATTATAAGTGATGCATAGCTTGACCTCGCTGAATGACTGGTAAAATTTGGTATTTCTAGAATTTTTGCAATCTTATTTAAGTTTCTATTATATTTAACGATGGAATTTTTAAGTTTATCAAATTGTTCTTTGCTTGGATTAGCAAATCCTATGTCTTCAGAAATGTCAGAAAAATCTTCTTCCTTAATAAGAGGAAAAATAAAATCATTGGGATTTTTAAGTTTATATATTGTTAGGATTTTGCATAAAAGTTTATAGAAATCTAATTGCATTGTTTGAAGTTGATTAAACTTATTTGTCCTTTCTTTTTCTATTTCCTTTTGAATATATTTTGCAAGATTATCTAAATAGACCAAATGCTCATTTTCAGATATGGCAACGTCAATGGAAATATCATCTAATTTTTGCTGATTATATTCCATTATTTTATTTTTAGTATAATTATTTTTTAATATTCCAACTTCATTTAATGATATTGAAATTGGATTTTTGTGATAGTGCCTTGTCAAAATTTCATTATCTAACTTGACATTTATAGAGATTTTTGTATCCTCATTATATTTCTCTTTCGATGTTTCAATATTATATAAAGAAAGGATTTTTAGATAATTTTCAACTTTTGTTTTGTCATCGGGGGCAAGTAAATCTTTTTTCAAAAAGTGGGCAATAATCATCATACCTTGATAATTTATAAGGTTGTTGATTTTACTCAATGTTTTTTTCTGTAATTTTTTTATCCTTATTTCATATTTATCATTGGAATTTGTGATTACTAAATTTTTCAGTCTAACAGTTGCCACATCTGAATATCTCATTCCATTTGTGAAAGAACTAAAAAGGAAAATCAGTCTGGTTTGTTCTAAAGTACTATCCTCTATTTTGGTGGAAAGTATTTTTTTAAAATCTTCAATAGTAATTACTCTTTTTTTTCTTTCTTCTTTTTTAGGGGAAGGAATCTTTCTTGATAATCCACTTAAAAAATCTAAATCTTCAATTTTTTCTATTTTTAACAGAAGCATTTTAAGAGTGGATATATATTGGCTTGTTGAATTTGCCTTAATTTTATTCTGTATAATATAATTATAGAAATTTTGAAAAAGGTTTTGGTTCAGTTCAGAAATGAGAATATCTTCCACTAATATTGTTTCTTTTAGAAATCTTTGAAAAAATCTCAAAGAGGACAGGAACTTTTTTTTGGTTGAGATTTTAACATATTGTTTATCTATTATATTTATGCTATAATCAATAAACTTAATCTTATTTTTTTCATCAAGTTTTTGCTCTTTTTGGTTTAAAAAATCCAGTTTAGATTTTTCAATAATCTGGTTGAGTTCTTGGTAGTTGTTGAACCCACTCTTTATTCTTTCTTTTTTGGCATTCCAATAATTTTCTGGAATAGCAGGCAGCATTTTGATACTTATTAGTTTTGTTTTATTATCTTGTCTGTATGATAATCTTAAATAACCTGTGGTGTCCTCTTTATCCTTCTTTTTAAAGATAACGCTTACTTTATTTGGATGGCTCATAAGTGTCTAATTAGTGTCTAACTTTTTAGCAAAAATAAGCAAAAGTTTAGAAAAAACAAAAAACACAACTAATTGATTTTCAATGTTAAAACTAAAACCTACGCCCTATGAATTTCAACCTGTTCTTTAAAGGAATTATACTGCTATTAATTCCTGTTTTAGGGATCGCCCAAACGAATCTAACGCCTGAAAATGCACTGAAAAATTATATTTCAAATGGAGATATGAATTATGCGTGGGAGTTGAAGGATTCCGTTTCTATTGGCAGCTCTAAAGCTTACCAATTATTACTGACTTCTCAAAAATGGAGGAATATAACCTGGAGACATCAATTAACCGTGATTGTTCCGGCTACTATTCAATTTGATGGCGCTTTGCTATTTATTACCGGCGGAAGCTTGAAAGACGAACAACCCAACTGGAGTACTAATGATAATATGTGGCCTGTTTTAGCTTCCGTAGCTTCTAAAAATAAAGCAATTGTTGCCCTGCTCAAACAAGTGCCAAATCAACCTCTTTATGGTGGAAAAACGGAGGATGAATTAATATCTTATACCCTTCACCAGTTTAAACAAGATAAGGATTATTCATGGCCTCTCTTGTTTCCAATGGTTAAATCGGCTGTAAAAGCGATGGATGCCGTTCAGGAATTTTCTGCTCGCCAACTTAATCACAAAGTGAATAATTTCACCATTTCCGGAGCATCGAAGCGTGGTTGGACTACCTGGTTGTCCAGTGCTATTGATGATAAAAGGGTTAAGGCTATCGCTCCTATCGTTATCGATATGTTGAATATGCCCAAAACGTTAAGTTATCAATATGAAACTTATGGGGAATATAGCATTCAGATTGAGGATTATGTTAAATTGGGTATTCCTCAGGGTACAGATACACCTGAAGGTAAGGCTATTACGTCAATGGTTGACCCATATTCATACCGTGAAAAATATACCATTCCCAAAATAATTTTTATTGGTACTAATGACGAATATTGGACGGTCGATGCGATTAAACATTATTACGACCAGATACCTGGTACGAAATTAATACATTATGTGCCCAACGCAGGTCACGATTTGGGTGGAGGCAAACAGGCTTTTGAGGCTTTGAGTGCCTTTTTTGGATTAACGCTACAAAATATGGAATATCCCGTTTGTACCTGGGATGTCGTGAAAGGGAAGGACGGATTTGAAATTACAGTGAATGGTGCTACTGAAAATCTTCAGGATGCTGCTATTTGGGGGACAACGTCTGCAGATAGGGATTTCAGAAATAACCTTTGGCTGACCAGACGCATAAAATTGAATGGTACGGCTGTTAAATATACCGTTCCTTTCGTTAAAAAAGGATTTCAGGCTTTTTATGTAGATTTGAAATATAAAGATATAAATGGTGGTTCTTATACCATAAGTACCAGAGTATTCACAACGGATACTGATAAGGTTTTATAAAACAACGAATAAGAACTTTTTCTTTTTTACTGAATTAAGGTGTTGTTTTTTTTAAAATTGCAGGTTATAAATTATATTTTAGTGTAAATAAGTAAATTTGAGCTAAATTTGTAAAAAAAATATCATGGCCGGATTCGAAATTGAAGGAAAACTTGTCAAAGTTTATGACATGGAAGTTAAAGGAACGGGTAGTTTCAGAACAAGAGAATTTGTAATTGAAACAATGGAAACTTATCCCCAGTTCGTAAAATTTCAATCTGTTCAAGATAAATGTGATCTATTAAATCAATTTCAGGAAGGAGAAATCATAAAGGTTTCTTTTGATTTGAGAGGCAGACAATGGCAGGACAAATATTTTACCAATCTGAATGCCTGGCGTATTGAAAAATCAAGTAATAGCTCCTCTCCTTCAGCGGCACCAAGTGGCAATGCCTCAGGTAGTTTTGATAATACGCCTTCGTCTTTCCCTACTTCAACCTCTTCGGGATTAACGTCAGGTGAAGCAGAAGATTTACCTTTCTAAATATCATTGGATTTCATTTTTTAACGGAGGGAATATTTTATTTTTTGAATGTGAATTCAAGATAAAGGGTGTTTTCAATGAGAAAATAAAGTTACGCTATGAAAAAAATCGGTATTTTATACGGCATGGAAAATTCATTTCCGGAGGCTTTTGTGGCACGGGTAAATGAAAAACTAGGTAAAACAGTTGCGGAATCAGTTACTATTGATAAATTATTGCAAGGAAGGGAGACGGAATATTCTGTAATCATTGACCGTATTTCTCAAGATGTTCCTTTTTATAGAGCCTACTTAAAAAATGCGGCATTACAAGGTACTGCCGTCATAAATAATCCTTTCTGGTGGAGTGCCGATGAAAAATTTTTCAATAATTGTTTAGCTAAATCATTAGGTGTTCCCGTACCAGAAACCGCGTTACTGCCCTCAAAAGATAATCCGGATGGTACTACCTCACAATCGTTTAGGAATTTAAAAATGCCTTTGGATTGGCAAGGAATGTCTGATGAGGTTGGATTCCCAGCATATATGAAACCACATGACGGTGGTGGGTGGAAAAATGTATATCAGGTGGATAGCCTGGAGGATATGTGGCAAAAGCATAATCAGACGGGTCAACTGGTTATGATGTTACAAGAAGAGATAAAGTTTGACGATTATTTTCGGTGTTATGCTATTGGAGGAAGTGAGGTAAGGATTATGCCATATAACCCGCTGAATCCACATGAGTCTCGTTACAACGCGGCTATTCAGGCAAAGGGAGAGGAAGCGAAGAAATTATTAAGCACCATAGAAGATTATGTTCTCAGGTTAAATACTGCCTTGGGGTATGATTTCAATACGGTAGAATTTGCAGTGAGAGATGGAATTCCTTATGCTATCGATTTTTGTAATCCAGCACCTGACGCTGATATAAACTCTGTTGGACAGGAAAATTTTGAATGGGTGGTTGAGGCTGCTGCAAATCTGGCAATCCGCAGGGCGGAGGCTTTCAAGCCAAATACCATGAACCTTACCTGGGGAACCTTTGTTTCCCATGCAGTCATTGGAGAACGAGTACCTGGCTTGGGTTGATTTTATCCGACAAGGGATTCTCCCGAATTAAATGAAAATGAAATGAAAAATCCTATACATATTGCTGTTTTGGATTTATATAATCAATTCCCAAATGAAGGGATGCGATGTATTAAGCAGTTGTTGGAAGAATTAACTGGCAGTAATTCCTGGGTTAAAAAGGTAGATTATTTTGATGTCAGGGCGAAGGGTGAATTTCCGAACCCAAACGAATATGATATTTTTATTTCGTCAGGTGGACCTGGTGATCCAAAATTAACAGGTGAACACTGGGAAGATAAATATGTAAAATTAGTTGATAATTGTCTGGAGCACAATAAGACAGCGTTAAGAAAGAAATATATATTTTTTATTTGCCATTCTTTTCAGGTTATGGTTCAGCACTGGGGACTAGCGGAGGTAAACAAAAGAAAATCAACCTCATTTGGTGTCATGCCTGTACACAGAATAGGCATGGGACTGGAAGAACCTTTATTTGAAGGGCTCGATGAACCTTTTTATGTGGTTGATTCGCGTGACTATCAAGTTGTTCAACCTAATAGAAGTAGGTTACAAGAGTTTGGAGCCAGTGTAATATGTCTTGAAAAATTCCGACCTACCATTCCATTAGAACGAGCTATCATGGGCATTCGCTTTTCAAAAGAAATGATAGGCACTCAATTTCATCCTGAAGCAGATCCTGTGGGGATGGCACATTATCTGAAACAGGATGAAAAAAAGGAAATAGTCATTTCTCACCATGGAGAAGAAAAATATTTTGAGATGCTCGAGCATTTATATGACGACGACAAAATAAAAAGCACACACAATACTATATTACCTAAATTTCTGGATTTTGCTATACAAGAGTTACAACAAAACGAACAGGAAAAGAGTAATATTAAGCATCAACACGCGCGTATTTAGCATTACTTTCAATAAAAGCTCTTCTTGGGGGAACTTCATCACCCATAAGCATAGTAAAGACCCTATCGGTTTCAATAACATCTTCTATGGTCACCCTTCTCAGAATTCTTCTGGTTGGATCCATGGTAGTTTCCCAAAGCTGCTCGGCGTTCATTTCACCTAAACCTTTATAGCGCTGTGTTTTTACAGAATTATCATTTTCTGAGCTTCCGCCAAATTCCAGGATGGTTGCTTTTCTATCTTCGTCATTCCAGCAATAGCGTTCATTTTTACCTTTTTTTACCAAATAGAGGGGCGGCGTTGCGATATAAATATAGCCTTGTTCGATAAGAGGTCGCATATAACGGAAGAAGAAAGTAAGAATCAGTGTAGTGATATGGCTACCATCCACATCGGCATCGGTCATAATTACTACTTTGTGGTATCTAAGTTTTGTAATATTCAAAACGCGTTCACCCTGATCATTTTCCTCAATACTTACTCCAATGGCAGTAAACATATTTTTAATCTCCTCATTTTCATAGATTCTGTGTTCCATGGCTTTTTCCACATTGAGGATTTTACCTCTAAGGGGAAGAATAGCTTGGGTATGTCTGTCGCGGCCCTGTTTAGCAGTTCCACCGGCAGAATCACCTTCCACGAGGAACAACTCAGAGTCGTGAGGGTCTTTAGAAGCACAGTCTGACAGTTTTCCTGGTAAACCACTACCTGTCAATACATTTTTTCGTTGAACCATTTCTCTGGCACGTCGGGCGGCGTGACGAGCGGCAGCGGCCAGGGTGACCTTTTCCATAATTTTACGGGCTTCCCTTGGATTTTCTTCCAAATAGGCACGCAAAGTATCTGCAACACATTGAGAAACGACGGACGTAACTTCAGAGTTACCCAGTTCGCCTTTAGTCTGACCTTTAAATTGAGGCTCGGGTACTTTTACAGAAATGACGGCTGTTAAACCCTCTCTGAAATCTTCCCCAGAAATCTCATCCTTTATTTTTTTAAAAAAGCCACCATCATCACCGTATTGTTTTAATACTCGGGATAGGGCTAAGCGGAACCCTTTTACATGGGAACCACCTTCGCGGGTATGAATGTTATTTACGTAAGAGTAAATATTTTCCTGATAGGAATTATTATATTGAAGCGCTACTTCTACCTCAATATTATCTTTAGTTCCTAAAACGTAAATGGGTCTCTCCGTTAATAAAACCTTATTATTATCAGCATACCTAACGAATTCAACCAAACCCCCTTCCGAGTGAAAAGTTTCGGTTTTTTCCGTTCGTTCATCGTAAAGAGTGAGCGTCAATCCCTTGTTTAAGAAACTCAACTCACGCATTCTGCCTGTTAAAACCTCACTTTTGATATCTGTGGTTTCAAATATCGTAGCATCGGGCTTAAACGTAATGGTTGTTCCACTTCGGTCAGAGTCGCCAATAATCTGAACCTCGGTAATAGGCTTTCCTTTACTATAAGATTGGGTAAAAATTTTCCCTTCTCTCTCCACTTTTGCCACCAATAAATCGGAAAGTGCGTTAACACAAGAGACACCTACACCGTGTAAACCTCCGGAAACTTTGTAAGTGTCCTTGTCAAATTTACCTCCGGCATGCAATACGGTCATGACAACCTCCAAAGCAGATTTTCCCAGTTTTTGGTGCATACCCGTAGGAATACCTCTACCATTATCTTTGACAGAAACGGAATTATCTAAGTGGATTATGGTATCGATGGTGTCACAATGGCCAGCAAGATGCTCGTCAATGGAATTATCAATTACCTCCCACACAAGATGGTGAAGACCTTTTGTATCGGTACTTCCGATATACATTCCAGGCCTTTTCCTTACCGCTTCAAGACCTTCCAGTGCTTGAATATTGCTTGCACCATAGTCCGTCTTTTGTTCTATATGTGCTTGATTAATTTCGTTTTCCATAAATGCAAATATACAAAAAATAGTGAAGTCTTTTTGCTTTAATTATCACATAATGATGCTATTTTTTAGATTTGTGGGAAAGAATTTTTTAGCTCCTATACGTATTTACTTATGAATAAATCAGAAGTGTTTTTGTCTATTGAAATAAATCAATTAAGTGAATTATCATCGGCAGCTACTTTAATTTTAAATGCATGTAAGGATTATAAGATATTCGCTTTTCACGGGGAAATGGGGACAGGTAAAACTACTTTCACGCGCGTGTTTTGTGAAGCCCTGGGAAGTAAAGACTGGGTAAGTAGTCCAAGTTTTTCTATCGTGAATGAGTACGACTACGTCAATAATGAAGGAAGGGGTAAAATTTATCATTTTGATTTGTATAGATTAGGATCATTGGAGGAGGCTTTACAAATGGGTATTTTGTCCTATTTGGAAAGTGGAGATTATTGCCTCATTGAATGGCCTGAGCTTATTTCAGCGCTTTTACCTGAGGATACAATTAAGATATCTTTTACGGCTTTGGAAAATGAATCCCGAAAATTACAGGTTGTTCCTTTTTTTTCGCAACTTTAAGAATTAAATAAAATATTATGCGAAAAATCATTGGTTTACTTCTTTTTATAGCCTTTTATACCCCTCATTTTGCTCAGACGGTTACCAGGAAGTTGGAGAATATCAATTTTTCAAAGGTTACTATTGAAGACGCATTTTGGAAGCCCCGAATGGAAAAAGTAGCAGATATTACTATTCCCGTTTGTATGGATCAAACAGAATTTAAAACGCCGCGTATTCGAAATTTTGAAATCACAGCGGGCTTGCGCAAAGGAGATTTTGAAGGTATTTTTTATGACGATTCTGACGTTTTTAAAGCCCTGGAGGCGATCGCCTATTCCCTGAAAGTAAAAGCTAATCCCGATATTGAAAAAAGAGCCGATGGTTGGATCGATAAAATTGCGGCATCCCAGCAATCCGATGGTTATATCAATACTTTTTACACATTGAAGGAACCAGACAAGAAATGGAGCGACATGAGTATGCACGAAGATTATAATGGGGGGCATTTGATTGAAGCGGGCGTCGCCTATTTTAATGCCACAGGGAAAAGGAAATTGTTGGATGTGGCTATTAAGTTTGCAGACCATTTCGATGCTCTTTTTGGTCCT
The DNA here is from genome assembly GCA_017858735.1 of Bacteroidota bacterium. Taxonomy (GTDB): domain Bacteria; phylum Bacteroidota; class Bacteroidia; order Chitinophagales; family Saprospiraceae; genus BJGN01. The sequence continues at coordinate 10,739 of JAFMBH010000047.1, read as the reverse complement.
GGAAAAAGACATTGGGTGACCGGTCATCAGGAATTGGAACTGGCTTTAGTGAAGTTATATAAAACAACAGGAAATAAGAAATATCTGAATCTGGCAGATTGGCTCCTCTCAGAAAGAGGCTATAAACATGCCGTGGGTTATACCTGGACCGATTGGAAGGACACCGCTTATGCCCAGGATGTTTTGCCGGTAAAACAACAAACTCAAATTACAGGTCACGCCGTTAGGGCCATGTATTTATATACCGGCGCCGCCGATGTTGCCGCTATGACGGGTGATGGAGAATATTTTAAGGCAATGAAAACAGTTTGGGAAGACGTCGTTCATAGAAATATGTATGTCACCGGCGGTATTGGTTCGTCGGGAAGTAATGAAGGATTTAGTATCGACTATGACCTACCCAATGAAAGGGCCTATTGCGAAACCTGTGCCTCCGTGGGTATGGTTTTCTGGAATCAGAGAATGAATGCGTTAAGTGGAAATGCACAGTATATTGATGTGCTGGAAAAAGTGTTGTACAATAGTGCTTTAGATGGCTTATCCTTTGAAGGAGATCGGTTTTTTTACGGGAATCCGCTCGCATCAAATGGGCAGCATTTTAGAAAAGAATGGTTCGGTACCGCCTGCTGTCCCTCTAATATTGCCAGATTAGTTGCCTCCCTGGGTGATTATGTTTACGGTGTTTCCGAAAAAGATATTTATGTGAATTTATTTATCGGTAGTTCCACTTCTTTAACGGTTCAACAAACGAAAGTTGACCTTCGTCAGGTTACGGAATATCCCTGGAACGGAAAGGTTGCTTTGGAGGTGAATCCATCGAAAAATAGTTCTTTCGCTTTGCGGATTCGCCTGCCAGGATGGTTAAAAGGGCAAGCAGTGCCAGGAGATTTATACCAGTTTAAAGAGGTGAATTCTCAGCAGATAACCATTCTACTAAACGGTGTGTCTGTTCCTTATAAAGAGGAATTGGGTTATGCTGTTATTGAAAGAGAATGGCGTAAGGGTGATAAAATTTCTTTTGAATTGCCTATGGAGGTGAAAAGAGTAATCTCAAGACCAGAAGTGAAAGCAGCGAATAATAGAGTGGCGTTGCAAAGGGGGCCAATTATTTATTGTGTTGAAGGGACTGATAATGATGGAAAAGCATGGCATTTTGTATTGCCTGACAATGAACCTGTTAAGGCTGCTTTTGATAAAAATATGCTGGGAGGTATTATGACTTTGCAATTTAATGCGCCTTCTGTGAAAATATCAGCAGATGGACTCAATGTGAGTACTTCAAAACAAAATATTACTGCTATTCCTTACTTTTCCTGGTGTAACAGAGGTCAAACGCCTATGCAGGTGTGGCTGCCAACCAGAATGGAAGATATTAAAGTAAATTATTGACGTAAACGAATTTTTAAATGACAGATCAAATCAGGTTTGAGGGGAATAAGACATTCGCGCTGGAGATGGATTCGAAGGATGAGCTTAGAAATTTTAGAGATCAATACCATATTCCCAAAAAAGAGGGGAAGGATGCCATTTACTTTTGTGGTAATTCTTTAGGCCTACAGCCGAAAGAAGCTGCTGGTTTGGTTGAAAATGAAATGAACCGATGGCGGGACTTAGGGGTAGAGGGACATTTTAAAGGAGAATGGCCATGGACGCAGTACCATAAGGCTGTAGTTCACCCTGCTATGGACATTGTGGGAGCCAAAGAGGAGGAAATTATTCACATGAATACATTGACCGTTAACCTACATTTGTTGATGGCCAGTTTTTATAAACCAACGAAAGACAGGCACCTGATTATCATGGAAGCTGGTGCTTTTCCATCAGATCAATATGTTGTTGAAAGTCAGGTTCGAATGCATGGTTTTGATCCTGAAACGAGCATCGTGGAAGTTTCACCGGTGGACGGTGAAACGCTTATTTCCACAGATCAAATAAAGGAGCTTATTAGGAAAAATGGAGATAGAACGGCACTGGTTTTGTTTGGGGGCATCCAATATTTTACAGGTCAGTGCCTTGATATGGCTGAAATTTCAAAAGTAACACACGAAACGGGTGCTTTTTTGGGATTAGACCTTGCTCATGCAGTAGGAAATGTGCCTTTGAAGCTTCATGAATGGGGAGTAGATTTTGCGGCTTGGTGTACTTACAAATATCTAAATAGTGGGCCTGGTGCTATTGGAGGAGTTTATATTCACGAAAAATACGCGACAGATCCTACCTTTCCGCGATTAGCCGGATGGTACGGTTACAACGCAGCTACGCGTTTTTTAATGCAGAAAAAATTTCAGGCGACGCCAACAGCAGAAGGATGGCAGCTGAGTAATGCACCCATTTTATCATTTGCTCCACTTATAGCCAGTCATTCTTTATTTCAACAAGCGGGCATGGATAGGCTAAGAAATAAAAGTGTTAGGTTAACCAGTTATTTAACTTACTTACTGGATAGTATTCCTGCGAAGGAGCGGGTTTTCGAGATCATTACGCCCAGAGAATCGTCTGCAAGAGGGGCACAATTATCTTTATTTACAGACCATCAGGGTAAAGCACTATTCCAATATTTATCGGAAAGAGGCGTAGTTTGTGATTGGCGGGAAAACAATCTGACCGAAATAGGAGTAGGCGCAGCGGGTGTTATCCGTGTTGCGCCTACTCCTATGTATAATACTTTTGAGGAAGTTTATCATTTTGCTGATTACGTTTCTTCCTTTTGCGGGCGGTAAATATTACCGACCGTGGCAATTTTTATATTTTTTACCGCTTCCACAGGGACAAGCGTCGTTACGACCTACTTTAGGTTCCTGCCGGCGTATGGTTTCCACTTTTACACTACTTTGATTGGCCTCCATGGCAGCCTTTCTTCTGGCTAAATCCTCTTGTTCTCTGTCTTTATTTGTTTTAGTTTTATTAGAAATAGCTCTCATTTCTCTTGCTTGTTCAAGCGTAGTACCGTCAGAAAAAACAAGGGTACCTTTTGCAAGATAGGAAGAAACGTCCGTATTTATTTCCATCACCAGGCTTTCAAAAAGCTTGTATGCCTCCATTTTATAGATAACCAATGGGTCTTTTTGTTCGAAAGAAGCAGATTGAACCGATTCTTTTAATTCGTCCATAGCTCGTAAATGTTCTTTCCATTTTTCGTCGATGATAGAAAGAGTTACTGCCTTTTCTATATCCCTCATGATGGTTTTACCTTTAGAGTTATAGGCTTCCTCCATTTCTGCGGTAATCATGTAAGGATTTGTCCTTCCGTCTGTAAAGGGAACAATGATTCTTTTGAATCGGTTACCCTGTGTTTCGTGGACATTTTTAATATGGTCGAAGAGAACCTCCTGAATGTGCTCCGATTTTCTGTGATAATAGGCTTGAAACTGGTGAAAAGTTTCTTCACTCAGATAATCTGAGTTTTTCTTTTGAAAATCATGTTCTGAAATCTCTGGAACCTGTCCCAATAAACTAAGCATGTCCCTTCTAAAGGTATCGAAAGAACCTCCGCCTTTATGGTCATGAACAATATCTTCAATGATAGAGAAAAACATATTGTAAAGGTCCACGGAAAGGCGGTCGCCGAAGAGGGCATTATCTCTTTTCTTATAAATAGCTTCTCGTTGAATATTCATAACGTCATCATATTCCAGAAGGCGTTTACGAATACCGAAGTTATTTTCTTCTACTTTTTTCTGTGCTCTTTCAATAGATTTAGTTACCATAGAATGTTGAATAACCTCTCCGTCTTTATGGCCCATTTTGTCCATAAGTGAAGCAATTCTATCGGACTGAAAAAGTCTCATCAGATTATCTTCCAGGGAAACATAAAATTGGGAGGAACCTGGGTCACCCTGACGGCCGGAACGTCCACGAAGCTGTCTGTCAACTCGCCTTGACTCGTGTCTTTCCGTACCTATAATAGCTAATCCTCCAGCTTTTTTAACTTCATCATTTATCTTGATATCTGTTCCACGACCAGCCATATTGGTTGCAATGGTAATTTTACCCGGACGACCTGCTTCAGCAACAATTTCTGCTTCTCTTTGATGTTGTTTTGCGTTAAGTACATTATGGTCGAGGCCTTTAAGCTGGAGCATCCGGCTTAACTTTTCAGATATATCAACAGAGGTAGTACCTACGAGAATTGGTTGACCGGCTTTGCTTAATAAACTAATCTGGTCGATGAGCGCATTATATTTCTCTCTGTTTGTTTTGAATACAAAATCTTCTTGGTCAAGTCTTTGAATAGGTCTATTGGTAGGAATAACAACGACATCGAGTTTATAAATTTGCCAAAACTCATTGGCTTCGGTTTCAGCTGTACCCGTCATACCTGCTAATTTGTGGTACATACGGAAATAATTTTGAAGGGTAACGGTGGCGTAAGTTTGGGTAATTTCTCCAATCTTCACATTTTCCTTAGCTTCCAGCGCCTGGTGAAGACCGTCAGAATATCTTCTGCCTTCCATCATACGTCCGGTTTGTTCATCGACAATTTTAACCTGTCCCTCCATAACGACATACTCCTCGTCTTTTTCAAAAAGAGTAAAAGCTTTTAAAAGCTGATTTATAGTATGTACTCTGCGCGCTTTAACGGCATAATCCTGAGCTAGTTTAGTTTTTGCGTTTTCACTTTCTTCTTTAGAAAAATCCTTTCGATTTTCAATTTCCACCATTTCAGAAACGATGTCCGGAAGCATGAAGAAACTGGGATCATTGGAGTTTGTGGACAAATATTCTACGCCCTTTTCGGTAAGTTCTGTTTGTCTATTTTTTTCATCTATATTAAATAGGAGTGGCGCATCGACCAAATGCATATTTTTGGATTGCTCCTGCATGTAATGATTCTCGGTTTTTTGCAATAAAACACGCACCCCTTCCTCGCTTAGGAACTTAATTAAAGGTCTTGCTCTTGGGAGGGAACGATAAGCCCGAAGCAGAGCCATACCTGCAGTTCCTTCCTCTACCCCAATGGCTCCAGCGGCGAATAATTTTTTCGCCTCAATCAGATATTCGTTAGCTAGTTTTTTCTGTTCATTTATCAGTTTTTCAACACTTGGACGAAGCTCAAAATATTCTTGATCTTCGGCGGCTGGGCCAACGGGACCTGAAATAATAAGAGGCGTTCGCGCATCATCGATAAGAACGGAATCGACCTCATCAACCATACTGAAATGGTGTTTACCCTGAACTTTTTCTTCCGTGGTACGGACCATGTTATCACGAAGGTAATCGAAACCAAATTCGTTATTTGTTCCGTAGGTTATATCGCAACTGTAGGCTTGAATACGTTGTTCGGAGTGAGGGGTATATTTATCGATACAATCGATAGTTAAAAGGAGGAATTCCATGATTGGACCGATCCATTCAGCATCACGACGGGCTAAATAGTCATTTACGGTAATAACATGCACGCCCAGACCACTTAATCCATTCAGATAAGCCGGTAAAGTAGCTACAAGAGTTTTACCTTCACCCGTTCCCATTTCAGCAATTTTACCCTCATGTAGAACCATACCACCAATGAGCTGAACATCATAATGCACCATATCCCAGGTAATGGCACCACCTGCGGCAGTCCACTGGTTTTTCCAGGTCGCTTGATTTCCTGTAATAGAAACATACGATTTTCCAGACTGTACGGCCAGATTTTTATCATGTTCGGTGGCAGTAACAGAAAGGGTAGAATTATTCTTAAAACGAATAGCCGTTTCCTTAACTACCGCAAAGGCCTCGGGAAGAATCTCATTTAAAATAACTTCCAGTTCCTGATCCCGCTGTTTTTTTAAAGTATCAATTTCAAGGAAAAGATTTTCTTTATCGGAAAGCTCTTCAGAATCAATGGTTTGTTGACGTAAGTTTTCGATAGCGTCGTCTATATCGGAAAGATAATCGCTAATTCTTTCCCGAAATTCTGTGGTCTTTTGCCTCAGCTCATCATGGGAAAGATTTTTTAAGTTGTCCCCAAATTGATGAATTTGTTCAATGATAGGGTTGAACTTAAGAATATCTTTTTCCTGTTTGCTTCCGAATAATTTTTGCAAAGACTTGCCTATATTTTCAAACATTTTAATTCCTATTTAGGTTAATTTTGTGAGTAGGCAAATATACGACCTTTTATAGGTATTACAAGACATAAAAAGTCATTTGTCATTGTAAAGCTGAACAAATAATAGGAGATAAATGAATAAAAAACGTTGGGAACACCCTTTTAATCCATGGTTTTATATAGGTGTCCCCGCTTATATTTTGTGGTGTTTTACATTGTCTGCCTGTGTTTTAGAAAATAATCAAAGAGATATCAGAGGTTTTTATTTCCCAATGGAAAAATTGGCCGGTGGAGAAGTTTATGTTTATGAATCGGCAGGAAATATGGGGACAGACAGTGTTTACTGGTATCACAGGAGTTTTTTAAAAGGGGAACAAAAAATATTTTCGAGTACTTTTTATGAAAACTATATGGTCCCTTTACAACAGGTACAAGAAGAGGTAGTTCACAATGGATTACTCCTAAAAGACCTGTATATTTATGATTTACCCGATGCTACGAAAGGGTACAAACAGCAAAGAACTGAGGTGGAAATTGTGGCAGGGAATAGTTTTCCCTTTGTAGTGAAAGATAGGTTTGGTATTTTTCTTTATCACATAAAATGGAAATCAAAAGACAGTGATTCAACTACGTATAGCGTTATAAAAAACAGGATATTTATGGGAGACACCACGTTTTATTTAAATAAACAGGAAATTCCAGCCATTATTTTTAGGGTAAAAGAAAAAATTGAAGTGGAAAACGAGGGGCTTACCGGACAGTTGTTTGAGGGTATGGAAATATATGCCAAAGGCATTGGCTTGGTTTATTATGAAAAAAAGGTATCAAAAGAGGCTATAATGGCCTATCGGTTTGTAAGGGGAACGAATATGGAAGAATTAGTAAAAAAGTGGGAAAAGGAAAAAATAATTAACTAGGCTCTATATTTATTAAATAATCGAATTAGTATTGTCTAATAATAAAAAAAACACGTATATTTGCGCTTCATATAAAATATGTGAAAATAGGGTCGGGTGGCCGAGTGGCTAGGCAGAGGTCTGCAAAACCTCGTACGACGGTTCGAATCCGCCTCCGACCTCATAAAGCCTCTGAAGTAAATCAGGGGCTTTTTTGTTTTAATATCAAGCTGAAATTATGATTATCTGGACGAGCTTTATTTTACTTATCCTTGTTTTATTAGGTATAGATCTTGGGATTTTAAATAAGAATCCACATAATGTAAGTACAAAGGAAGCATTACGTTGGACTGGCTTATGGGTGAGTTTGTCTTTATTATTCAGCGTATTTATTTACTTCGCCTATACCAATAACTGGCTGCCACAAGGAAGTCACGCGTTAACGGGAAAGGAGGCGGTCATAACATATTTAACAGGTTATCTTGTCGAACAATCTTTAAGTATTGATAATATTTTTGTCATAGCTATCATTTTTTCTTACTTTAACATCCCGCAGGCAAACCAGCACCGGGTTTTATTTTGGGGTATTTTAGGTGCTATCATCTTTAGAGGATTAATGATAGGCATTGGGGCTGTGCTGATGGAAAGCTTTACATGGATCGTCTATATTTTCGGTATCATTTTATTGTATGCCGCTTATAAAATGCTAAAGTCAGGAACCCATGAAAGCATTCATCCTGAAAACAATCCGACCATTAAACTGGTGAAGCGCTTTTTTCCGGTAACGACGAAATTTCACGGAGATCATTTTTTTATTAAAGAGGGAAAGCTTTGGGTGGCAACGCCCCTATTTATCGCCTTAATGGTGGTGGAGACTACAGACATAATGTTTGCATTCGATAGTATTCCCGCTATTTTTGCCATCACAACAGATCCATTTATTGTATTTACTTCAAATATTTTCGCTATTTTAGGATTGCGTTCCATGTACTTCGTTCTGGCCGCTTTTATAGACAAATTTGAGTATTTAAAGTATAGCCTCGTAGCGATACTGGCATTTGTGGGAATAAAAATGTTGGTTTCTCATCAAATTCATTTGCCAGATTGGTTGTCTTTAGCCTTTATTGTGTTCGCTTTAACAGTGGGCGTAGTTTTATCTATGTTAAAGGAAAATAAAACAAAAATGGAATAAAATGATTATCTTAATGGTATGAAATGGGTGCCATGAAAACAATCTTATGCCTTACAGACTATACCCCTTCCAGCAAGATTGCTTTAGGTATAGCGCTGCGCTTTGCTGAAAGATTGAACTATAAAATAATATTGGTACATGTAGAACCCATAGACCGTATGGAATTTCAAGAAGATAGCAGGTCAAAACTATCTAAATTTTCAGACGAGAATATAAAAAATCAAACAGGTAAGAGCGATAATTTAATTCAGCATGAGCTCGTCTATGGGAATATTGTTGAACAGTGTGAGCTATTGGCAGAAAAATACACCCCATCTTTATTAATTATTGGAAAGAGGAAGAAGAAAATATTAGAAGGAATTTTTTGGGGAGAATCAACCCAAAAAATAATAGATCGCGTCGATTTTCCTGTAATCATTATACCAGAAGAGGCCAATGAGGCGCCACTCACCTCTATTTATTACGCCACAGATTTTTCATCGGGAAGTATATCAACCTTAGACGTTCTCCTGCCGTGGTGTTCGATATTAGGTATAAAATTACATCTTTTACATGTTTCAGAAACAGACGAAGATGAGTACAAGGCCATAGCAAAAATGAAACAAATACTACATTCTTTTGCTGAAGACCATGAGGAGGTCGGTATGGATTTTAAAATTTTGAAAGGGGAACCCTTTGCCGCCATCCTTGATTTCCTAAGAGAATATCCAGAGGTAATGTTAGCCGTAACATTTCACGAAAAATCTTTTTGGGAAAGATTAATGGAGCATTCCCTTGTGCGGGAAATATCAGGGGCTATAAAAAATCCTATGTTAGTTTTTAAGCATTAATCTTTATTGGATTCCTTTTTTGGCAGAGAGGCTTCGGCTGTTTTAGAGGAAAATTGCAATTTATCTTCCAGTTTCGTCATTTCGGCAGGCGTGAAATATCTCCAGGTATTAGATTTAATTCCATCAATGGTAATGTCCATGATTCGAATTCTTTTTAAGGAATAAACCTCATAATCCAGGAAAGCACACATTCTGCGAATTTGTCGGTTTAAGCCTTGGGTTAGAATTATTTTAAAGGAAAATGTATCTATTTGAACTACTTCACAAGGTTTAGTTACCGTCCCTAAAATGGGAATACCCGTTCTCATTTTTTGCAAAAAAATATCAGTAATTGGTTTGTTTAGCGATACGATGTATTCTTTTTCATGATTATTTCCAGCCCGAAGTACCTTATTGACAATGTCACCGTCATTGGTAAGAAAAATCAGACCATGGGAAGCTTTATCTAACCTTCCGATAGGAAAAAGACGTTGATTATGTTTGATTTGGCTAATTATATTTTTAGGTTCTTTTAGATCGGTAGTGCATACAATACCTACAGGTTTATGATAAGCAATATAAAGTAGGGGCGGGTTTTCTTTTATGGGTTTTCCGTCTATGTGCACCAGGTCACCGGGAAAAACCCTGTTTCCCAGTTGGGTCGGAAGATTATTTATGGTGACTCTACCCGCTGAAATCCAGGTATCTGCTTCTCTTCGGGAACAAATACCGGTAGAAGAAATAAATTTGTTTAAGCTAATTGAACCGTCATTATTTGTTTCCAAGGGAATTAAATTTTTGTAAAAAAGAATACAAAAGTAGGAATTGATAAGCAAGCAATTTTTAAAACACAAAAAAAGATAAATCCATATAAAATTTTGATTATTTTGTGGTAGGATAGTAAAACATCCAGTTATTCAGAATGTAAATTTAAATTAGATTGATGAACAAAAATAGTGTACCATGTTAAGAAAACAACTTAGAAACATTTTTTTACTACCGGCCTTATTATTTTGTTTTGCCTTAAATGCGCAAACGATAGTAAGCGGTAAAATTACCGATTCAAAAGGTGAGCCATTGGTTGGAGCCAGTGTTGTGGTTGTAGGAACCTCAACAGGAGTTTCAGCTGATTTAGATGGTATGTACCGGTTAGAAACCAGTGCAAAACCACCTTTTAAAGTAGAATTTAGTTTTATAGGATATGAAGCGAAAGTCCTTGATGTGACGTCAGGCAACGAAAAACTAGATGTTGTACTTGATGAAAATATCAGTACATTGGATGAAATCATAGTTTCTGCTTCCAGAAGAGCGGAGAAAGTACAGGAAGCACCTGCTTCAGTTTCTGTTATATCTGCAAAAACGATGCAGGCGGCATCTTCTGCGGTAGATCCTATCAGAGAATTGATAAACGTTCCTGGTGTTCAAATTCAACAGCAATCTGCAGCTCGTATGAACATTGAAATGAGAGGTGCCGCTGGTTTATTTGGAACGGGTGTATTTCCCATTCTTGATTATAGAAGTTTGGTTGGCGCGGGTACTGGAACTTTTCAGTCTGATGCATCTGGCTTAAACTCTATCGATTTACAGAGAATTGAGGTAGTTCGTGGAGCGGGAGGTGCGCTTTACGGTCCTGGCGTAACAGCAGGTGTAGTTCACTTTATCTCTAAAAGTCCCATAGACTTTCCTGGAACAACGGTTGAATTAATGGGTGGAGAAATGTCAACCTGGGGTATTTCTACCAGAGTGGCCGCCGCTTCAAAAAACAAAAAAATTGGTTTCAAAATCAATGCACACAATAAGAGAGGTGG
>JAFMBH010000213.1 GCA_017858735.1 Bacteroidota bacterium | reverse complement strand
TCAACTTTAATATAAAAAGTTTAAAAAACTTATATAATTATTTAGGAGATTTTATTAAGGAAAAAAACAACCTTAATATAAAAAGCATAAAATCATTATATTAATATTTCGTAAAAAAGATATAAAGAATAATATTTTATATATATATAGAATGAAGTTTTACGCATATGTTAAGGACATACCAAAAATCACAGACACACAATACATAGTATCAATTGATAATGAGTATCAAGAGCATTTTTTAGACGAGAATAATAAACCTATTACAACGACGCATTTTAATAAAAAGTTTTGTGTATTTTTAAAGTTAAAAGACTATAAAGCGTATTGTGAAACCGACAAAAACGCTTATGAGTTTATTACGGCAAAGCGTAGAAAAATATATTTTGATATTGATAAAATCAACATGTCTTATGACGAATGTATTAAATATTTAGAAGGTTTATTTAAAATCATTAGTAATCTTTTAAACATTCCGTTTAATGTGGCGGATTATTGCGTATTGATAAACGAAGTAGAAACCAAGGTTTCCGCACCTTCCTTTTTAAAAGGGGTTGATAAGGGGACTACCCCTTATATTAAATCTATTCACATTATCAATACAAAATATTCATTAGACTATAACGACAACCGCAAATTATGTGATTATATTAATTTTATGAGTAAAGAAGAAGACATTTCATTAGATTTAAAAGTGTATAAAAGTAAGCAACATTTCCGTAATGTTAATCAATCTAAATTAAGTAAAGGTATTAAATTTGAATATTTATTTGAAGGTTTTACCTTTAATGATACTATTATTGGATATACAAAAAATACAAAAATGTTGTCTTTTGATAAATATTACACAGAACCATATAAGGAAATCATAGAAATTGACGAAGTTGAATTATTAAACATTATAACAAGTAATACGGAAGATTTCAATTATGAGAAGTTCTTTAATCAATCATTTTATTGGAAAACGGCAACACAGATTATAGTAAAATACAAGTTATTTGATATTGATAAATGGAATGAAATTTCAGTTGAAAAAGCAACCAAACCATATACTATTGAAGATAATAAACAATACATACATGATTTAAATGTTGAAGATTTAAATTTATCTACTACAACATTATTTTATATGGTAAGTAGTTTATCAAGTGTTTCATATAAACCAAATAATTTATTACCTTTGTATTTAACTGAATATATTGATTTAACATTTAATAACAGCGATAAAATAAAAGAAAAGATTTTTAATGAAAATAAAACAATTCAAGATATTACAGATAAACAAAACAATAAATTATTATTAGATTGTTATAATGGGTTTATGTTTAAAATGGGGTCGTGTCCCCATACGACGGAAGAGGGTTTTAAAGGGAATTTCCCTTTATGTATAGGCAACATTTTTTATGATAATATTGTATTAGAAAAAGAACTTATTTTTAACACATTAAACACGATTGACGAAGCAGAAATTAAATTAAACGAGTTTTTGAATAATGATAATCATAAAATATATGTTTTAAAAAGTCGTTGGGGAACTGGAAAAACACATAAAATTATAAATAACGCTATTAACTATTATGACGATTTAAGAATATTACTTATTACAGAGAGCAACGCATTAAACAACAAATTAAAACAAGATTATAATTTTGTCTCACATTTGGATAAGCAGAAAGACCAAGATATAAATTTATCAACATGTAAAAAAATTGTTTGTTCTATTCAATCCATTAATAAAATTGAAAAAAATTATTTTGATTTGGTTATTATTGACGAGTTTGAAAGTGTATTAAATAGTTATTTATCATATACAACCTTTAAAAATGTTATTACAAAAGAAGATAATTATAATGAAGTAGCATATAAAATATTATTGACGAAAATTAAAACAGCACAAAAGACATTATGTTTAGACGCAGATATAGACGAGAATAAGATTAAACTATTTACTAATCATTTTGGAAATGATAAAATGGTTGTATATAAAAATATAGAGAACCCTTTTAATGAATACGATTTCCTTATATATAATAAGTATGATTTTTTCTTAAAAAATATGTTTGACGATTACAGAAAAGGTTATAAAATTGTTATAGCATGGATTACAAGTAAAGATAAGTTTGAAGAAGTATTATGTAAAATGATTGAAGAGAGAAACACGAATATTTTATATATTAATGTAGAAGGTGTTTTTTTGTATAAAAACGGCGTTAAATCTACATTTGATAAAGATTATGTAATACCTAATATTGAGAAATTCATTAATGATAATAATATTCAAGTTTGGGTATATACACCAACTATTAAAACTGGAATATCTTTTAATGGTGAATATTTTGATAAATGTTATGGAGTATCCAATAACAATACTTTAATATGTAAGGAGTTTTTACAATCCTTATTTAGAGTAAGAAAATTAAAAACAAAACAAATTAATATTTTTATTGAATATTTTAAATTATTTTCAACCAATAAACACATTAAAAAAAATATATCTTTGAATGAAGTAAAACGCCTATTTAAAACAAATAAGAATTTACATAATGAATTGAGTAAAAGTAGAGCGGATAATATGTATTTTTGTAAATCATGTGAAGGTGAATATTTTGATTTACAGAGTATAAATACGCAAAATGTAATCAATTCATTAAAGGCATACACATACAATTTTATATATCTTTTAAAATATCATAACTTACAATATAAGTATGTTGTGTCTTATACTAACTATGACGAATATAATTTAAATGGTGATAAAGAAAAAAAGGCGTTTGAATGGTTTAAAATACCATTATTACCCTTTAATGTATTTACTGAATTAAAAAATAAAAATCAAGATAGATTTAATCATGTGTGTATTGAAGATAAACAATATATTACAAAACAATTTAACAAAACAAGAGATTTAGTATATCTTTATAAGTCATACGATTTAATACCAAGATTTTTAAATGGTTATTATTGTGGGGTTATGCCCCCACACGACAAAGGGGTTGATAAGGGGATTACCCCTTATAATGAAGATAATGAAAGACCGCCATTATTACCATTACCTTATTTTGGATTTTATAAAAATTATATCACAAACAACGGAGTAAATAAAGTAAGCAATATAAGAAATATATTAAATGATAAAATAGATTATAGCAGTTTAAAAACAATTATGAGTGTTGATAATTCTAAATTGGATTTATGGATAGTTCATAAATTAAATGAAATGTTTAATTATTCTTACCAAAATGATTACAAATTATTAAATGTTGAGTTTGTTAAATCTATTAATGAAAATTACGAATTGATAAACGAAGTATATAAAAAATGGACGAAACGACCTTATAATATTGAATTAGATAAGCAAGGATACAAACAAATATTTAAAATGGTTAAATCTTATTATGAAACGATAGATTTATTATGTGAAGAGAAAAATACAGATATATACATACAACCAAAAAAAACCATTTACGATTATAAACTAAACCATTTATTAACATTAAAGAATTTTGAAAATACAAATAATCATTATGTTATATCCAATAATAACACGCAACGCATTACAGAACAGAAATTAAATGATTACATGTATAAATTAGAAAATGGTAAGAGAATAACCAATATAAAGGAACTATCAACGAATATATATAATAATTTGATTATGAATGAATATTATGTAAATGTAAATAAAGATACTACTTACTCTTTTATTCATTCATTTAAAACATTTAAATCCGCACAAATAAACCAAAAAATACCAACCATTAAAATATATAATAGTTTTTATAATCCGTTGTTAGGTAATATTAAATACAAAGTTGATAAAAACGAGTTTATAAATGTTGATAAGAAAAAATTAAAAGTTTATGGTAATGTTATAACAAAATGGATAGACAACGAACCAATTAACCATAAAATATACAGAATATACAAAGCAAAAATACCAACAATAAAAACATTACATTATGATAAAGAAGTTTATAATTTGAATAATTTAGAAGTAGAATATAAAGTATATAAATCATTAATTCATAACATAAATCATGTTGAACCCTTTATAAGTAATACTTTAATTGTATGTAATTAAAAATCAAGGTTTTTAAAATCCTTTAATTGGTTCGTAAGGGCGTTTTTTTGTCCTTACAAATTACCAAAATTTAAAAATATTATAATTTATATTAAGGAGGTTTTTTTCCTTATAATAATATCATTTTTTTTTATATTAATATTTCGTAAAAAGGATATAAAAAAAATATATAGTAGTATATATAATGGGAATTACAGATAAAAATTACGAACTTTTGACTGAATACAGAGAAACGAGATTAAAACCTATTCAAGATAAGACATTTGATAATTACATTTACATTTTTGAAAAAGTAGAAGAGATTATTAAACAACAAAATAAAGATTTAAAAAAAATAAAAGTGGATACATTAATAAGAGATTTAAGAAACTCTAATTTATCCGTTGCGGTTCAGTTAAAATTTATTCTAATCATGAAACATATACGAGATAGTGAAGAATTTGAAAAATATACAGAAGAATTAAGTAATAAATTAAAAGCAGAGGTAAAAACGAATACACAAAAAAAATTAAATACAACCATTACCTCATTTACAGATTTAACAACTTTATTAAAAAGTGGGGTTTTGCCCCCACACGACAAAGGCAAGGGGATTGCCCCTTATGACTATTTATTATTATTTATTTTGTTAAATTATGGTGTAAGAAATAAAGATTTAATTATTGATTATACAAATGATATGAATGTTATTGAAGGCGTTTTAAGTGGTAGAATACAAAAAAATATTATGTTTTTTGATAAATCAACTTTATATTATGTAAGAAACGATTATAAAACACGAGAACGATACGGAGTTTTGAAAATTAAAATAACAGATAAAACCTTTAAATCAATTGTGAAAAAATTAGATTATGGATTTATATTTAATAAAAGGAATGGTAATTCATATGAAGAGAATGAAATAGGAAATTTAATAAAAAGAACATTTAATCATTACATAGAAGGTAGTAATTTAACAGAAGGTATAATTTATAAAATACAAGTTCAACATTACGGAGTATTAGAAAATAACAAACGATTAAAGCAATTAGCACAATCAAGACCGCACACATTAGGCGTTCAATTCAGCAATTACGAACAATAATTCGTGGGGTTTTGCGTGGGGTTATGCCCCCACACGACAAAAGGGTTTTAAAGGGAATTTCCCTTTACCCACACGACAAGGTTTTAAAGGAAAAAATCCTTTACCTTTATTTACATGTGTCTTTTTTTATATAATGTAATTAATATTCTTATATAAAAAAATAATGTTATGGTAATATAGTTATGACTTATATTAGCGAATTCTTAACATTTGGTAAAGGTAATATTTACGATACTAAAAAATACGGAAAAACTGATTACATTAAAAATTTACCGCCTATGACTTATGAAGACTTATTCTATAAACATTATATTAAATTAATTAGATATGAAATGAGAAAACATGGAATAAAGAATATTAAAACAAAAGATATTATCAATAACGAATATGATTTATATGATTACGGAATAGCGGAAAAGCATTTTTTTACTTACAACTGACTATTATATTTTAAACTAATTTGAATGTTTAAAACATAATTTTTATGGGGTTATGCGTGGGGTTATGCCCCCACACGACAAAGGTTTTAAAGGAAGTATTCCTTTACCCATACGACAAAGGATTTAAAGGAAGTATTCCTTTATTTTTATATAAGGAAATATTAATCCTTAATTTATAAGTATTTTTTTAAGATTTAAAATATTGGAATACTTATATATGAAAGAACCAAAAAAAGGAAAAACACGAAGGCGTAATAGGTTTTTTATTATCTTTTAATTCAATATCGTATAACTCATTATCTAATAACGGATAATACATAGAATACATGAATAATATTTTATAGTATAATTAAAATATTTTTTTTGATTTACAAAGTATCTAAAAATAATAATATTTTATTATCTAATTATGGATAAGAAGATTTATAAAAAGATAGAATATATTGAAGCAATTGAGGAATGGTTAG
>JAFMBH010000221.1 GCA_017858735.1 Bacteroidota bacterium | reverse complement strand
ACTACATGCTTTCATGGATACTTCAGGGGATGGCACAACATGAGAGACTGTCAACGGCAATAGTTTTTAAAGGTGGTACGGTTTTAAAAAAAGTCTATTTTGCGGATTATCGCTTTTCGGAAGACCTTGATTTTACATTGCTCGAAACCGATATACCCAATGAAAAAATCTTTGAATGGTTTTATGAAGTGTTTGGATATATCCGGGAAGAAACCAATATTCCTCTTGCTGTCATTGAAAATAATGAGCATATAGACGGTGGTATCAATTTTTATATCAGTTTTGTTGGTCCATTGGGTGGATCGGGTTCCAATAAGCGAGTTAAAGTTGATATCTCAAGAAGCGAGCAATTACAATTTGAACCCGTTATTTGCGAAGCTATTCTAATATATTCCGATCAGCAAAAACATAAATTGTTATGTTATCCGCTTGAAGAAGTTTTGGTTGAAAAATTACGTTCTGTAATACAACGTATGCAAGCCAGAGATTTTTATGATATTTGGTACTTATTGGAAATCCATAAAATGAATGTGGAATTTTACATGAATGAATTTATTGCAAAATGTGAGAGCAAAGGAATCAGCCAGACTGATTTTCAGGTTAAACTTGCTCAAAGATTACCGCAATATAAAGGCCGATGGAAAGCATCTATGGCAGACCAAATACAAAATTTACCAGATTTTGAACAAGTGGAAAGAGAAGTTATGCGTCATTTAAAAAGCTGGTGCAGAATTTGATATCCAAATAAAAAAGGTTTTTACAGGTAAAATTTATTACTGACACTCGTTTCTGAATCAGGATTTACAGGATTTTGAGGATTACAGAGAACGGCTTTGGTTTGGAGGTAATAGTTATTCGTAGAGGTCGTACTAAATTTGATTTTTCAATGCTTTTTTCTACGCTTACAATCCATTTTGCTGAGGAGCAAGTTTGAGACGGCATCCTAGGTCAGAATATATCAATACAAAAATTTTAACAAGAATCCGGAGAGGGTCATCCAGGAAAAATTTCGTCAACTTCCACTCTTAAACGTTTATTTGTGAAAATATATTCACTTCCAATCGATTAGCTTTACAGCTCCCATACAATTCATCACTTAACAACCTTGTCATTTTCGAAACAGTAAAAAAAGGATGATAAATTTGTTAAATTGTTCGTAAGTATATCAACGCATCAAAATGTTTCCAGCCGAACCTTACTATTTGTTTTTTGATACTGAGACAACAGGTCTTCCCAATGACTATAATGCCTCACCAAACCAATTAGATAATTGGCCAAGAATAGTTCAGATAGCTTGGTTACTCCATGATTGTGAGGGAAATGAGATTTCAAAAAATGAATTTATTATCACCCCGGAGGGATTTTCAATACCCAGAAGTGCTTCCGATATTCATGGCATAACAACAGAATATGCATCAGAAGCTGGCAGAAATTTAAAAGACGTGCTCCTCATTTTTGAAGAACATTGTAAAAAAGCAACCTATTTAATTGCTCATAATATTAGTTTCGATTCAAAGGTTTTAGGCTCTGAATTTATAAGAATACTTTCAAGAAATCCGGTTCAAAATATACCATTATTATGCACGATGAAGAGTTCTACCCAATATTGTAAAATCGAGAGAAGATATGGAGGGTTAAAATGGCCAACCTTATCAGAGCTTCATTTAAAGTTATTTGGTCATGATTTTGATAAAGCTCATGACGCACTCGCTGACATTGAAGCAACGGCAAAATGTTTCTGGAAAATGAGAAAACTAACATTAATATAGTTCCCTTCCTATGAAAAACAATAAGCTTATTAAAACCATTAAGCCATCGCACTTCATGAATATTGTATGGTATTTATCACCAGCCTTAACCTTTGTTTTTCCACCCCTGGTCTTCCCTACCCTTATTATTGCATGGTATAAATTTTTTGATACTGAAAACTGGAAATATACTTTCTTAGAAAGAACCATAGAAGAAAGAAGAGGGGTATTTAGTGTGACTCAAGAAGAAGTGCAATACTTTAGAATTAAGTCTGTTATGATTGAAGAACCTCTATGGATGCGGTTTTTTGGTCTTTGTATAATCAATATAATCACTTCAGAACAATTTAAACCCCGTTTAACCATATATGCTGTCAATGATGGTGAACAACTGAAAGAATTAATTTCAGATATGACCTACCAGTGGAGATTGAAAATGAACATCAGAGATCACGATATTTATAATGTATAAGTAGTCCTACTAAAAAAATTGCCATGGAAAAAGCAACAACCCCTTTCACCAATGACCAGTATGAAATCCTTAAAAAGCAATTTATTGCTGATACTCTAGGGCAAATTCAAATTGTTTTAGATGATCGCCCAAAGAACGAGCCTTTAGAAAAAATGAACGAGAACTTCAATGAATATTTAAAGAGATTTATAGCAGAAGATAAACAACGAATATTTAGGGCTATGATAAAAGAGCAACATAATTTTGATTTTCAGAAATTTATAAATATAAATTTTGAAAACGGCGAATTTTAGAGAATAAAATACAGATGTAAAAATTACAATCAAATTGTTACCATTTTTTTTTACATTTTATAAGATAGTTTTATAAAAAATACATATTTTTGCAGCATTAATAATTTCAACAAAACATAACAACATGGCAGATTACAGCAGGGAGGAAATCCAGGATCTTATCTCCACAAATGTGAAGGTGGTTTTGAAAGGAAAGGATTTGTCTAAATTAAATTTGAGAGGGGAGGAACTTTCAGATGCTGAGTTAGATGGATCCAATCTTAATGCTATTAATATGGAAAAAACCATATTAATAAATGCAAAGTTGAATAGCGTGATTGCTATCAAGTCCAATTTTAATTTTAGTGATATGAGTTATGCCAATTTGGAAAACGCAAACTTTTTTGGTAGCTCCCTGGGTTTAAGCACCTTAAACTATGCCAATCTTAGAAATGCTAACTTCTCAAATGGTGATCTGCATTTATCTGATTTAAGACATATTAATGGACAGGGAATCAACCTTACCGGATGCAATTTAACCTCATGTGATTTTACAGGTGCAAATTTACAAGGAGCCTGTTTTAAAAACTGTAACCTAACAAATTGTAATTTTACAGATGCAAATTTAACCCATACTAATTTCTGTGGCTCCAAAATTCATGCAGTTAATTTCACGGATTCTAACTTGAGCCATTGCAATTTACAAGGTGCTAAACTTTATCTGACTGATTTTATTGACTTTAACTTAAAGGGTGTAAGCTTTGTTGATACAAATATTTCAAAATGTGAATTCAAAAATACAATTTTAATTGACTCCGATTTTTCTAAATCAAAGATAGTCAAAAGTGTTTTTTACAAAGTTGCCTTACATAATGTTTCCTTCAGAGGAACTTCATTAAAGAAAATTTTTTTTGAACGGTGTGCATTCAACCAAACTATATTTAACAGTGTCAGCATTTATAAATGTAATTTTATAGACAACCTATCACATGACGCACAATTTAAACATGCCAACATCACAGATGTTACTTTTTTAGGAAGTGAACTAATTGATACTTGTTTCGATGGTGCCGTCTTAACGAAAGTCAGTTTTATGGAAGCGAATTTAACCGATTCCAGTTTTCAAGACGCAGTCCTAAAAGAACTTTACTTTTCAACTGCTACTATTATGAAGAATGCCAATTTGCAAAATATCAAGTTATCAGACGCATGTATGTTATCTGCTGATTTGAGCGGATGTGACATGTCCCATTCTTTATTAAATAAGGTGAACTTTAAGGAGGCAAAACTCAAAAACATCAATTTTAACTTTGCCAGAATTATTAAAGGTTGCTTTATAAAATCAAATCTGGAAAACGCCAATTTCAATAAGTGCTATGCAGAAGAAGCTGATTTTTGTGGTTCAGAATGCAAAAACGCAAATTTTTCACATAGCGATCTGACCCGTGCCAATTTTGATATGGCAAATATTACAAAAGCAAATTTTTCTTCTGCCAACATGACAGGGATAAACCTCAATAACGCAAATCTATCAGATGCATTGATTACTCCCGTTACCGTAAATATTCAACCATCTGATAGAGTGTTTTCGAGCAATTAAATTGATTTACTTTTTCTGGAACAAGAAATAAGTGGCATATCCAAAAGCTAAGGCATCCACCAATTCGAAACCCAAATTTGTTGTTAAAAAACCAGTAACTTCTTGGGGAGTCCAAAATTTAAGTTGAAAATTTTCCTCACATTCAAATGTTGATCCTTTATAAATACCGGAAACTTTCTCATGATAATCTGCTAACGTATTATCTGGCGTGGAGAAGGATACCTTGACCAGGTCATTTATCCTATCCCCGTCAGGTAATACATTTTGCCTGTTGTGTACCAAACCATTTTGCCTCCTGTATATATTTTGGTATGGCTCTACATTTTCCAGATCAAACAAATAATGCCCTCCTGGTTTTAGCATGTCCTTAAAGTCGCGAAAATAACCGTGAAGGGCTTCCTCACTGGTTATATAATGAAGTACGGTAAACACAGAAATGATGAGATCAAAGGATTCGTGTTTAAAGTTATCCAATGTGGTACTTGTGGGTATGACCAGATTTTTCGCCTCCGCTTTTTCTTGTAGTACTTGCAGCATTTTTTTGCACTGATCGACAGCGAATACCTCATAACCCATTTCAGCCAGTGGAATAGCCAGTCGGCCGGTCCCAGCTCCAAAATCGAGTATCTTAATACCTTTGGGGAATCGGCTTTGTATATCATTGATATTTCTTTGAGTCAATTGACTTAACCCATGGCCAAATCTATTGTTAAAAACAAAATCGTAGAAATTTGCACAATTTTCGTGTGGAAGCATAGCAATTTAATTTAAAATGTTTATGAAATTTTTTCTTCATTAATTTTTCTTATCCTGTTAGCATGTTTAAAAACCTTACTTCGTTCTCCCGTTTTATGGGCTCTCCAAATTATATTCACCAAATCTTTATTTGAAGGCAGTGCAAGGTCAGGATATAATATTTTAACAATATCAATCTCTTTGAATTGTCTTCTGATGTCCTCATTTACCCTTATTTTCCATTGTTTAATTTTTTCCTCTCCCGTACTCACAAAGCCCTTATTAAAATATACTCCCAGGAATTTAAATTCCGCCAAAGCATCCATAACCTCTGTTTTTTCTACATTTCTTTTCAGTGAAAACTGGCTGAATATCTGATCTAATTTCTTCAATACCATCGATTCATCGACCTCTTTATCCATAATAAATAACAGATCGTCTTCATATCTAACTAACTCAATACCCGGGAAATTTAGGCTGAGTTTCATCTGAGAAACATAATAATTAGCCAGCAGGACACAAAAACCGACACCGACAGGAAGGCCGTTATAAAGACCAGCTGACTTATTATTCACCAATATTTTCCTAATCAGTTGAAGCAGTCTGTCATCCAGTAAATTTCCGTGAGTCAATGGTAGCATATCCAATAATTTATCCACATTTACAGAAGGATAAAAATTTGAAATATCTGTACGAAGCATTTTTTTTCCGGGTTTCGCTAAAATGCTATTCCTTATTTTCCTGGTCAGAACATCAATTTTCTGATTTGGTCTATTCACTTCATCCACCAAAATAACTTGGTTCAGCTTATTTAATACACAACGAACAACTACCTGATCTCTAAGACAAGGGATAACAATGGTTCTACTTTTTGTCTCATCTATTGCAATTTCCTTAATCTTATACTTTTTAACCTCAATTCTTGGCACATCTGTTCCCGGATAACATTCATTGGTCAGCCTATAAATTTCCTTTAGGAAATTATTCAGCGAATTCTCATCCTTCAGGACATGAATAGTAGTGATACCATCAGTGCCTACGGGTAGCAAACTCACATTTTCCCCATTGACCTTATGCCCCACGTATTCGAGAGCATAGGATTTCCGATTATTCCTTAACTTACCCTGAAGCAAGGAATCAAAGGCAGATTTTATTTCATCATAGCTAAACAACTCCATGATTTTCAGGATTTAATAAAAAAGAGGGTAAGCAGGTTATTTGCCCTTTACTGGCTATTAATTGCGCGTGTCTCCTTTTTTTGGAAATTATTACCCCCTTTTTATTGTTAAAAACAAAAACTATATAAACAATTTAGAAAAAAGTAAAT
>JAFMBH010000046.1 GCA_017858735.1 Bacteroidota bacterium | reverse complement strand
ACGGTTTTGACGCGGTGTTTGCAGGGTTCTGCGCAGGGTTTCGCAGAGTCGAGCAGGGATTTGCGAGCGGGGATGTGCGAGTGGGGGATGTGCTAGCGGGGACGGTTTTGACGCGGTGTTTGCAGGGTTCTGCGCATCAACTAAGATCAAATAGATTTTGAATACCTGGGGTTCTTACGCAGGTAAATCCTTCCGCAAAAGTAAAGCCAGCCTCACGGCCATAACTTCTGGCTTTAGCGGTTAAAAACTCCAGAAAATCAGGTCCGGAAATGGGGGTTTCCATTTCTTTTTTGTATTCCAGCGATGCGGGCAAATAAAACTGCGAGGTAAAAGTTTTCACCAGGTTTAATTTCTGCTCCATAAAATCACTTATATCGACGACAAAATCTGCCTTAAGATTTCGATCCTGTATATAGTGATACGCATTCGAAGGTCTCCACGGCAATTGTTCTTTAGCATCAAAGGTGGTAGATATTTTAGCTAATCCGGAATAAAAACAAGCATCGGCCACCATTTTTGCGGCCCTGCCATGATCAGGATGACGATCATGCACGGCATTTAGCAAAACTATTTTGGGCCTGAAACGTCGAATAACTTCAATCAACTTCAGCTGATTTTCTCTATTATCCTGAAAAAAGCCATCGGCCATATCCAGGTTATGTCTGAATTGGGCCCCCATTTTTTTCATAGCATTGAGCGCCTCCACTGTCCTGATATCAGCTGTTCCTCTTGTCCCGAGTTCTCCACGGGTTAGATCTATAAGACCAACTTTAAAGCCCATGGCAATATGTTTCAATAAAGTCCCGCTACAACCGAGTTCTACATCATCGGGATGAACACCAAAAGCCAGAATATCAATCATTTCCATTTATTTACGATATTTTATGTCCCCACCAACAATGGTCATTAAAACCTTAGTATTAAGAATATCTTCATCAGAACAAGTGAGTAAATTATTTGATAGGACCACCATATCAGCTAATTTTCCAATAGATAAAGAACCTTTATCATTTTCCTCAAAAGCGGCAAACGCATTCCAAAGGGTATAGGAAGAAATAGCTTCCTTTCTGGTCATGCGCTGTTCTGGAAAGAATTCAAATCCGGTATCCGCTCTTTTTCTGGTAACGGAAGCATAAAAACAAGCAATAGGGTCAATCTCCTCAACAGGCACATCAGTTCCATTTGCAATTAAAGCACCGTTATCAATAAGAGAACGCCAGGGATAGGCACCAGTTCTAGACCGCTCTACTCCAAGTCGTTTTACTACAAAGGGGGCATCTGAGGTACAGTGAATGCCTTGCATGGAAGCAATTATCCCCCATTTTTTAAATCGTGGTATATCTAATGTATCGAGATGTTGTGCATGCTCCATTCTCCATCGAGGCGATTCTTTACCCTTCATTTGAATAATTTTCTGCTCAAAAATATCCAATACTTCCTTATTTGCTCTATCTCCAATAGCATGAACACAAAATTGTAATTGGTGTTTAGCGGCCAGATTGGCTATTTTATCTACTTCTTCTAGTGGGGTGGTATTTTGCCCTGAAAAACCGTACTTATCAGCATAAGGTTTAAGCAGCCAGGCACCAAAAGCGCCTAATGCGCCATCAACTTCCGATTTAATAGCCCTAACCGTAAAATGATAATCGCCTAAATTTAACCACGGAAAACCATTTAATTTTCCATCCATATCATCATAACTCTCTCTGATCATAGCCCAAAGTCGAATGTCCATATTTCCTGATTCGGCCCATTCCCGCAACCATTGAAGCTCTTTAAATTTTGTTCCCGCGTCTTGAAAAGAAGTAATCCCATTCTTCAAACATTCTTTTTGCGCTAATTCCAGCCCTTCAAACCAAATTTTCTTTTGACGTTCAGGATCTAAAGACTTTAAATAATCCTGGTAAGAACCAGAAACCAGATTCATAGCCCTTTCTTCGAAAACACCAATAGCTTCACCCTCCAAATCCCTGACAATCTCTCCGCCTAAAGGATTCGGTGATTCCTTTGAGATACCTGCTTCCTTCATTGCTCTCTCATTGGCGAAGACCGCGTGACCGCTTGCATGTCTCAAAAGAACAGGATTATTCGGAGAAATAGCACTTAACTCATCATGAAAAGGATAGCCAAGAACATTATTCAATGGTATTTCATCCCATTTTTCCTGATGCCAGCCACGGCCAACAATCCATTCGCCCGGTTTAGCTGTTTTCACCTTTTCCTCCACCAACTTAATCACATCATCCCACGATTTGGAATGTAAGAAATTAAGATTTTGAAGCCCCTCTCCAAATCCTCCAAAATGACCGTGACCCTCAATAAAGCCAGGCATAACAAAAGAATTTTCCAGGTCAATAATCTTTGAATCCGCATTTTTAAATTTTTCTATTATATTATCGTCTCCCAGGCCAATAATTCTGTGATTGCTTACAGCAAGGACCGAGGCCGACGGCTTCAAAGAATCAACGGTATAAATACTACCATTGATAAAAATAACATCGGCATAGATATTTTCTTTTTTACAACTACAAAGGAAAGCGATAAAAAATATAAAAACCGAAAAATGGATGAATGTCCGCATAACGCTCATTTTAGGAAAATTAATGGAATAATAAACAGATTAAAACCAGGAAAATAAATTAGATTAGCTAAAGTATAAAAAAAAACACTATGTCTGTAATTATTAGAACAGCAACCCTCAAAGATCTTCCATTTATTCATAACCTGGTCAGAGAATTGGCCATTTATGAAAAGGAGGAAAATGAATTTACGGCGACTTTAGCAATGTACGAAAATGATTTTGCTGAAAATGTATTTCAGTCTATTGTAGCTGATGTAAATGGAGAAATTGTTGGAATGGTTCTCTATTATTTAACCTATTCCACCTGGAAAGGTAAAATGATGTATTTAGAAGATTTCGTTGTCAATGAAAAATTCAGAGGTAGGGGCATCGGTAAATTACTTTATGACGCATTTATTCAGGACGCAAAAGACAAAAATTGTATGTTAGCAAAATGGCAGGTTTTGGATTGGAACGAACCAGCTATTCAATTTTATACGCAGAATAATGCTATTATAGAGAAAAACTGGTGGAATTGTAAAGTTTTTTTTAATAAAAGCAAGGATTTTTGATTTTTTTTATTTAAATAGTTGAATTATAGCAACAAACACATTAAATTTGCTATATTAATTTCGAAATTAGTTTTTTTTAGTGTTTCATAGTGTGGGGGGTAATCAATTTTTTGATTACCCTTTTTATTAGAACATTAACATACTTATGATTACAGTAATAAGTAATATACTTGTAGATAACACCAAATAAATACCATCTATAATAAGTATCTTAAATATAGTTTTAAGCCATCCTTGCTTGAATATGTTCTTTATGGCGAAAAGCTGATAAAGTAAAATAACCAATATAAAAAGATTGAAATTCTTAAGGATTATCTCATTATTGTTCCCCATCATAAAAAGACTCATGGTAAAAAATGAAAAGGCATGAAAATGTAGATTGTAAATTAAATGGTGAGCATAATAAAAGGGCAATCTGAAATATATAACTCGCTGAAACAAGGATATAAGCACCATCGAAAAAATAACCATCCATATTAATTGGCCGGTTACAAAAAAAGTAAAATTCTTAATTTCCTTCTGCAGCTTAATTTCTTGTTTTACTTGCCATTTTCCAAATTTAGTTTTAATATTTGCTTTTCTAATTATATTTTCATCATCTAGATTATAAATATCCGTAAAAGTTAATGGCAATGATTTAATAGTCCATTTACCCTGAATATTTTCTATAACGAAAATCTGAAAAGAACCTGCTAAGGAATCTACAGAAAGGCTATCATTCCATTTCGTTGAAATTGAAATGGGTTCGTCATCATTAAATTTATTAAAAAGAGAATCAGAAGGCGCTGATTTAAATTTTAGCCCTTGAATTATTTTTTCTTTAACAGCAATAGCCTGCGTCGTATCAAGTCCTTCTTTTGTGAAAATATTATTTGGCAGAGCATCAATATTACTTATGAATTGCTCCCTAAAAGCATTCTCTTGTATGTAATTTTCAAAAGATGAGAGTTGCTTATCAAACTTCTTATTGACCCAATTACCAAATAAAGCGAAATGAATTAATCCGAAAATGAGGAAAATCCTGAGAGGGCTAAGGTATTTTTGTCTCTTTCCATCAAAGAATTGGGTGGAAAGCTTACCAGGAATGAATAGATGGAAAAATGATATCCACAACCTGTATTCAAAATTGAACACAATATCAATATATTCTTTAATAATAGATATTAATGATAAACCGGGTAATGATGCCTTTTGGCCACAATTTGTGCAAAATTTATCTACAGGACTAAATGAAACTCCACAGTTTGGACAATCCACGACCTCCTTATTGCTATTCATAAGCATTAAAGAAGATAAATTAATCTAAGGATTGAACGACCTGACCAGCTAAAGTAACTAATTCTTTATATTCCTGAACAGATAGACCATCCAGACAATAAGAAATCGGGTTTACTGGTTTTCCATTTACATGAACCTCATAATGGCAATGTGGCGCGGTTGAAATACCGCTACTTCCCACTGTTCCTATCAACTGTCCCCTCACAACCTGATCCCCCTGTCTGATATTAATTTTGGACAAATGCGCGTAAATAGTTTGGTAGCCAAATCCATGATCAATAACAATATGATTTCCAAAACCTGCATTTCTGGTTGCTTTTACTACCCTACCAGAACCAGTAGCCTGGATAGCAGTACCTTTAGGCGCGGTAAAATCAATACCATAATGCATCTTTTTAACTTTAAATATCGGATGAATTCTATAACCGAAGCCCGATAAAAAATTAACCCCTTTTGCTAATTTATCTGATCTGACAGGTTTTATGGATGGACGGGAAGCGAGAAATTTCTCTTCTTTTTTGGCATAATTCATGATGGTATCCAACGATTTCGATTGAATAACCAAGGAGTGTTTTAATCTTCTTAAACGCTTTTGAGTTTCAATGATAGTCCCTCCTACTTTTTTATATTGCTCAAAATTTTCATATTCATTGTGACCTCCAATACCACCTCTCCAAACATTATTATCGATGGGATCAAGACCGAACAAACTTCTATAGGTATAAGAATCTCTTTTTTGGACATTACCTAAAACCTTTTCCATACGCTCCATTTCATCAACCAGTCGTTGATATTCAACTTCCATCACATCGATTTCAGAAAGGAGAGATTTCTCCTGAGGAGAAGGCAAATATTTATGTAAAAAAATGGTTAACAACAACGCTGTTGTTAAAACAGCACTTACTACAGAGAAGAAGCGTACGAACTTGCTCTTTAAAGACTCCTCTATTCGTTCATAACGAAGTAAATTGGCGTCAAAGAAGAATTTTTCCTTTTTCATAATTTGGTATGTTGTTAAATCGCACCTTTTAACTAAAAGGCACATAACACCTAATGGGGGGTATTAGATTCAACGGATGTCTCTCAAAAATTGCTCGGCTCTAAAATAGCTATCCTAATTGAAAAGCCCTAATTTTCTTAGGATTTTTTTAAATCTTACGAGTATTTACTACCGTAAATAATCGCAAAAATGATAACTTTGAGCAATATTTGATTGTTTTTATACCTGAATTCGACCGGTAAAATATAAATTACTACCGTTCCTTCACAATATAAGACCATTCCGTAAATTATCAACCTTTTTCCCTTAAAAATTTAAAAATATGATGACCGCACGACAAATAAGGAGTCACTTTTTAACCTTTTTTGCGTCTAAGCAACACAAAATTGTGGGTTCTGCTCCCATCGTAAATCGGGAAGATCCCACTTTGATGTTTACCAATGCGGGAATGAATCAATTTAAAGATTTCTTTCTGGGCAATAAAATTCCTGATAATCCAAGAATTGCCGATACCCAAAAATGTTTAAGAGTCTCTGGAAAACACAACGATTTAGAGGATGTAGGATATGATGGAACGCACCACACCATGTTTGAAATGTTGGGAAACTGGTCTATTGGTGATTATTTTAAGAAGGAGGCCATTGACTGGTCCTGGGAATTATTGACCAAGGTGTATGGTATGGATCCTACCAAATTGTATGCCACTGTGTTTGAAGGTGATGCAGGTGAGAATATTCCCGCTGATATGGAAGCCAAAAACTTATGGCTAAAATACTTACCAGAAAATCATATTTTATTTGGCAATAAAAAAGATAATT
Source organism: Bacteroidota bacterium (assembly GCA_017858735.1). GTDB lineage: Bacteria > Bacteroidota > Bacteroidia > Chitinophagales > Saprospiraceae > BJGN01. The sequence continues at coordinate 19,601 of JAFMBH010000046.1, read as the reverse complement.
TTTGGGAAATGGGCGACACAGGTCCTTGTGGACCTTGTTCTGAAATTCACGTAGATTTAAGAACGGACGAAGAAATCTCCCAATTACACGGTAGCCATCTTGTTAATAAGGATCATCCGGGCGTGGTAGAAATCTGGAATAATGTATTCATTCAATTCAACCGAAAAGCAGATGGCAGCCTCGCTGAACTTCCTGCAATGCATGTTGACACTGGCATGGGTTTTGAGCGTTTGTGTATGGTTTTACAAGGTAAAACGGCAACTTATGATACCGATATTTTTACCCCTTTTATTTCTATCATAGAAAAAACCTCTGGTTTCACATACAAGGGAAGTTATGACCGCGATGCCAAACAAGACATAGCTATGAGGGTAATTTCTGACCATATCAGAGCTATTTGTTTTACCATAGCCGACGGTCAATTACCAGCTAATTCTGGTGCAGGGTATGTCATAAGAAGAATTTTACGTCGCGCCGTTAGGTACTATTATTCCTTTTTAAATATTAAAACTCCCTTTCTACATACTTTAGTTGCCCCATTAGCCAAAGCATTTGATGATGTTTTTCCCGAACTAATAGCTCAATCAGCTCAGGTAGCAAAAATTATAGAAATGGAAGAAATTTCATTCCTAAATACGCTGGAAAATGGCTTAAAAAGATTTGAAAATATTAATGTTAAGCAAGGTGTAATTTCAGGTGTGGATGCCTTTGAACTTTACGATACTTTTGGATTCCCCATTGATTTGACGCGTCTTATTGCCGAAGAAAAAGGTTGGAAAATCGATGAATTGGCTTTCGACGCTGCTTTATTGGAACAAAAGTCCAGATCTCGTGCCGATGCTCAAAAAGAAGTTGGCGACTGGGTTAACTTACTTCCTGACCAACCTGTTGAGTTTACAGGTTACACAGAAAATGAAGTCCATGATGCAAAAATTATTAAATACAGGTCGGTTTCTATAAAAAAAGTCTTGCAACATCAAATTGTTCTTGATAAATCACCTTTTTATGGTCAAAGTGGCGGGCAAGCAGGTGATCAGGGTATATTATTTATCGGAGAACAGCCTGTCCAAGTAATAGATACCCAAAAAGAAAATGATCTTATTCTTCATATTGTAGATCAATTACCTGATAATCCCGCTGCTATCGTTCGTGGCTTGATAAATAAAAACAGAAGAATAGCCATTTCAAAAAACCATACTGCTGCCCACCTTATGCACGCAGCTTTTCACAATATCATAGGAAAACACGCACTTCAGAAAGGTCAGGATGTTGACGAATTAAAATTAAGATTCGACTTCTCACATTTTCAAAAAGTGAGTGCAGAGGAAATTTTAGCGATTGAAAAATTAGTAAATGAAAAAATTCAGGCTAATATTTCTCTCGACGAAAAAAGGAATGTCCCTATGTCCGAAGCAAAGGAATCAGGTGCCATGATGCTCTTTGGTGAGAAATATGGTGAATCAGTTAGAATAATAACCTTTGATAAAGACTATTCAGTGGAGCTTTGCGGCGGAACGCATGTTTCTTCAACAGGTGAAATTGGCTTATTTAAGATTATTTCTGAAAGTGCCATAGCCGCAGGAATCAGGCGTATTGAAGCCGTTTGTGGATTTGAAGCCCTGAAGTTTATTCAACAGGAAATGAATGAACTGGAAGACATCCGTCAAATTTTCAAAGGTAATCCATCGCCTGCTAAGGCTATTCATCAATTACAAGAAGACGGAAAAGCTCAAAAAAAGTTGCTCGAGAATTTTCAACAATTACAGGTTGTACATCTTCGGGAACAACTCATACTAGGTGCTGATAAAAAAGAAAATTATATGCTTATCATTCAGAATGTAACACTAAATGATGCCTCGTTATTGAAAGAGTTGGCCTTCCAGATTGATAATACCATTGAAAAGGTTATTATTGTTTTAACGGCTACTATTCAGGAAAAGCCTCAAATTCTTGTTTCAATAAGTAAATCAATCTGCAACGATAAAGCATTGAATGCTAGCAATATTGTCAGAACATTGGCTAAAAATATTGATGGTGGCGGAGGTGGTCAGCCCTTTTTTGCTACCGCAGGCGGTAAAAATAACGCAGGACTTGAAAAAGTTTTGATTGACGCAAAAAATATGTTTGAATAATGCCTGATATTATCCTGACTTCGCCATTGCGATGCCCATTTTAAATTTTATCGATGCTTTGCCACTATTTTTTGTTGTAAGGTATTTTGAGTTGCTTGGTTAAAAGTAAAATGTGTTAAATAGATTTGATTTTTAAAGGCAGTTTTATTTTAAGTATTGTGATTGTTTTGGCGATGTCAAGTATTTTATCCGCACTTAAATCGATGCCTTACAGTTTATAGTTTACCTCTGGGTATGCTAAAAACAATAAGCTTTTTAGTCCTGCGATACCCGTTTTGGTATCGCAAAAATTATAACACATTTATAATCATAGTAATAAAAAACATTCTAAAAAATCGTGACGAAGTCAGGAAAAAAATATATTTGAATAATGCCTCATATTATTTATTCCTGATAGGTTATTCAGGACTTGAATCCAGCAAGTCAAATAGCGGCTCCGGAATAAAATAAAATAACACTGTTGTCTGGAAAGCGTTGTTCAATATAGGAGGGAATTTCATTTTGCTCCATTAAAAATGAAGCGCTTGCTGGTCTTCCTGGCATGAACACCAACAAATCGGCTTTATTAATTTTATAGTTATCAATACTTTTAAACCAATTTTGATTTAAATCAGTCACACTGAATTTCCAGTTTCTAAAATTATAAATTTTTGAGTTTAATTTTTTAATATACCCTTTAGTTTCTTCCGAACAAAAAATGATGACATCCATGTGCAGTTCCAACGATAATTGCATCCATTTTTTGAAGCAAACAGGTATTCATTCATGATTATAAATAAAAGGTAAAGGAACGAACGTAGTGATGTATAAAAATGAGCAAACCGGGAAATAAACAGATCCCGGTTTGCCAATATAATGAATTAAAATAGAAAACTAAACCTTTGTTACTCCATGTCAATAAACTGTGCCTGAGCTACCAAGTCAGAACTTTTATCTTTATGAGCAACGATAATTTGTTCAAATTCTCTTGCACCCGTTCCTGCAGGAATTCTCTTTCCAACAATTACGTTTTCTTTAAGACCGCTCAAATCATCCTTTTGAGCTGCTATGGCTGCGGTACTTAAAACTTTCGTTGTTTCCTGGAAGGAAGCTGCTGAAATCCAGCTATTAGTACCTAACGAAGCTTTAGTGATACCCATTAACTGCGGACTGGCAGTTGCGGGTACGGCATCACGGAAGGCTACTAATTTGCGGTCATTCCTTTTTAGGAAAGAATTTTCCTCTCTTATTTGTCTTAAAGAAACAAGCTGACCCGCTTTAAGCTTATTAGATTCCCCTGGATCGGTGATGAATTTTTTATCAAAAATGATATCATTTTGCTCGATAAATTCACCTCTTTCAACGGTTTCTCCCTCAAGGAAAGTGGTATCACCAGAATCCTCGATAAGGAATCTACGCATCATTTGTCTTACAATAACTTCAATATGCTTGTTATTGATGGTAATACCCTGAGAACGATAAACTTCTTGCACACCATTCACCAAATATTGTTGCACTGCAAAAGGACCTTTAATATTTAAGATATCTCTTGGAGCAATGGCACCGTCAGAGAGCGGCGTACCAGCTCTAACAAAATCACCGTCCTGAACTAACACGTGTTTTGAAAGACCAATTAAATATTTATGATTTTGATCATCCTTTGAGGTAACTACAATTTCTCTATTTCCCCTTTTGATTTTACCGAAGGACACAACACCATCAATTTCAGAAACCACGGCAGGATTTGAAGGATTTCTTGCTTCAAACAATTCCGTTACCCTGGGTAAACCACCTGTGATATCCTGGATTTTCCCTAAACTCCTCGGAATTTTGGCTACCTTATCACCAGCGACCACCGCACTGTTATCTTCCACAGAAAGGTAAGAACCTACTGGCAGTGAATAGTTTTTAAGCACCTCACCATCTTTAGAAGAGATAGTTATATAAGGAATTTTCTTTTTATTTTTTGATTCAATGATAACCTTCTCCGAGTAGCCCGTCTGATCATCTCTTTCAAGACGATAGGTTACGCCTTCTTCGATAGCATCGAATTGAACAATACCAGAAAACTCAGAAATGATGACAGCGTTGAAAGGATCCCAATCGCAAATAGTTTGACCTTTTGCCACCTTTTCACCGTCCTTGAAATATAGATTTGAACCGTAAGGAATATGCAATGAAACGAATAATTTATTTGTTTCAATATCATGCAATCTCAATTCACCCGTTCTGGATAGGACGATGGTATTTTTTGATCCATCTGTAGCTTCTGTTGTTTTAATGCCATCGTATTCAACTTTAGCGTTAAAACGGGAGACTATTTCCGATTCTGTTTTTGACAAAGAAGCCACACCACCAACGTGGAAAGTACGTAAAGTAAGCTGCGTACCTGGTTCACCGATAGACTGAGCCGCAATAATGCCTACTGCATCTCCATTTTCAGTGATTCTACCAGAAGCCAGATTTTTACCATAACATTTGGCACAAACACCTTTTTTAGATTCACAAGTCAGTACGGAACGAATGGTAATAGAATCTATGCCAATCTTTTCAATATGAATAGCCATTCTGGCATCTATATAATCACCGGCATGAAGCAATACCTCATCTGAACCTGGCAAGGTGATGTCATACAGTGTATAACGACCTTCAATACGAGATGAAAGCTGCTCAATAACCTTTTCATTATCTTTTAACGCCGATGTTTCTATGCCTCTTAAGGTAGCACAATCGACTTCAGAAATAATTACATCTTGTGAAACGTCAACCAAACGTCTGGTAAGGTAACCAGCATCGGCCGTTTTAAGTGCCGTATCAGCCAAACCTTTTCTGGCACCGTGGGTAGAAATGAAATACTCCAAAACCGACAGACCGTCAACGAAATTGGCAAGAATTGGATTCTCGATAACGGCGCCACCAGTATCACCTGATTTCCTTGGTTTTGCCATTAGCCCTCTAAGACCACAAAGCTGTTTAATCTGCTGTTTAGATCCCCTTGCTCCAGAATCAAGCATCATAAATACAGAGTTGAAACCTTGTTTATGAGAAGCAAGTTCACGCATTAACGCCTCCGTAATTTTATTATCTGCGTAGGTCCATTTATCAATAATCTGGTTGTAACGCTCATTATTTGTAATAAGCCCCATATTGTAATTTTCCCAAACTTCATCAACCTCTTCCTGAGCTTCAGCAAGGGTATCTTCCTTAATCGTAGGATTAATCAAATCACCTAAGTTAAAGGACAAACCACCCTTAAACGCCCAGGTAAAGCCCATATCCTTAACATCATCGAGGAAACCAGCAGTAACCGCAAGATTAGTTCTTTCGATAACATCACTAATAACCTTTTTGATATTTTTCTTAGTCATCAGGTCATTCACAAAGGGCACACCTTCGGGAACATGTTGATTAAAAATAACTCTACCCGTGGTTGTATCAATAAGTTTGTAAAGCCATTCACCATTTGGCATTTCTGTTTTTACCCTAACTTTTATGGCAGCATGAAGATCTATAACACCTTCATTTAGCGCAATAATCACTTCTTCGGCAGAGTAAAACTTCATACCTTCCCCTTTAACCTTGATTACAGGGGTTGATTTCCTTTCTTTTGTTATATAATATAAACCAAGTACCATGTCCTGTGAAGGCAAAGTTACCGGAGTTCCGTTTTGCGGATTCAACATATTATGTGAAGAAAGCATCAACATCTGAGCTTCTAAAATAGAAGCATGACTTAATGGCACGTGCACAGCCATCTGATCACCGTCAAAGTCAGCGTTGAACGAACCACAAACCAAAGGGTGTAACTGGATAGCTTTACCTTCGATTAGTCGGGGTTGGAACGACTGAATAGATAGACGGTGAAGGGTTGGGGCACGGTTAAGTAAAACCGGGTGCCCTTTAAGAATATTTTCAAGGATTTCCCAAATGACCGGATCTTTTCTATCCACTAATTTCTTAGCAGATTTAACTGTTTTAACTATTCCCCTTTCAATTAACTTACGAATAACAAAGGGCTTGAACAATTCTGCCGCCATAGCCTTAGGAATACCGCACTCGTGTAATTTGAGCGTTGGTCCTACAACGATAACAGAACGACCAGAATAATCTACCCTTTTACCTAATAAATTCTGACGGAAACGACCTTGTTTACCTTTAAGAATATCGCTTAAAGATTTTAATGGACGGCCTCCTTCAGCTTTAACGGCATTTGACTTCCTTGAGTTATCAAATAATGAATCAACTGCTTCTTGAAGCATCCTTTTTTCATTTCTTAAGATAACTTCCGGGGCCTTTATTTCCAATAATCTTTTTAAACGATTATTCCTGATAATAACTCTACGATAAAGATCATTAAGGTCTGAAGACGCGAAACGACCACCATCAAGAGGAACAAGTGGGCGTAATTCTGGTGGTATAACTGGTAAATATTGAATAATAGTCCACTCAGGTCTATTCTCCATGTGCGTCATTCCCTGACGGAAAGCCTCTACTACACGAAGACGTTTGAGTGCCTCCGATTTGCGTTGCTGCGAGGTTTCGTTTGCCGCCTGGTTACGAAGTTCATAGGATAACTCGTCCAATTTAAGACGATTCAACATATCCTTGACAGCCTCAGCACCCATTTTTGCCACAAACTTATTTGGATCATTATCCTCTAATTGACTATTCTCATGTGGAATATTGTCCATGATTTCCAAATATTCCTCCTCAGTTAAAAGTTCGTGTAACTTAACTTTTTCTGATTCTGCAATACCCGGTTGAATAACAATATAACGCTCGTAATAAACAATCGTCTCTAGTTTTTTAGAGGAAAGACCGAGTAAGTATCCAATTTTATTTGGTAGAGATTTAAAGAACCATATATGTACTACTGGTACAACCAGTTTGATATGGCCCATTCTTTCTCTACGTACCTTTTTCTCAGTAACTTCAACACCACATCTATCACAAACAATTCCTTTGTAACGAATCCTTTTATACTTTCCGCAATAGCACTCATAGTCCTTTACAGGCCCAAAAATACGCTCACAGAACAGACCATCTCTTTCCGGTTTATAACTTCTATAGTTAATCGTTTCCGGTTTGAGTACCTCACCAAATGAACGCTCCAGAATATCATCTGGTGAAGCGAGACTGATGGTAATACTCTCGAACTCTTGCTGTTGAATCTGATTTTTCTTCTTAAAAGACATAATTATAGCAATTTAATCTCCGGAGAGATCTCGTTATTCAAATTTGATATCAAGGGCTAAACCACGTAATTCGTGAATCAGTACGTTAAACGACTCAGGAATATTTGGCTCCGGAAGGTTATCACCTTTAACGATAGCTTCATAAGCTTTAGCACGACCGTTAATATCATCGGACTTAATAGTAAGTAACTCCTGAAGGATATTAGCTGCACCAAATGCTTCGAGTGCCCACACCTCCATTTCACCAAATCTTTGACCACCAAACTGAGCTTTACCGCCAAGAGGTTGCTGTGTGATAAGAGAATAGGGGCCGATAGAACGCGCATGCATTTTATCATCGACCATGTGTGATAGTTTGAGCATATAGATGACACCCACGGTAGCCTGCTGGTGGAATCTTTCACCAGTTTCACCATCATACAGGTAAGTTTGACCTAAACTAGGTAAGCCCGCCTTTTGAATGTATCCGTCAATTTCCTCTTTACTGGCACCGTCAAAGATAGGCGTTGAAAATTTAACGCCCATTTTTTCACCTGCCCAACCCAGAACCGTTTCAAAAATTTGACCTAAATTCATACGAGAAGGCACACCGAGAGGATTGAGAACAACATCAACTGCGGTACCGTCTTCAAGGAAAGGCATATCCTCCATCCTAACAATCTTAGATACAATCCCTTTATTACCGTGTCTTCCTGCGAGTTTATCCCCAACTTTCAGTTTACGTTTTTTGGCCATATATACTTTAGCCAATTTAAGAACGCCTGCTGGTAATTCATCACCGATGCTAATATTAAACTTTTCTCTTTTGAAACGCCCTACTTCCTCATTTACTTTAATGCTATAATTATGTAAAAGTCTAGCAATCAAATTATTAATTGAGGAATCATCTGTCCAATTTGAATAATCTACCGAAGCATAATCGATATTTCTAAGTACCTGCTGGCTGAATCTACTTCCAGAAGGAATTAGTATATCATTGTAAACACTGCGAACACCTTTACACTGTTTGCTTTTCACCAGTTGTAGTAGTTTGTCAACCAATCTGGTAATAAGTTCATTTAAGATAATTTTGTGCTCATCTTCGAGTTTAGAAAGCATATCTTTTTCAGAAGACTTCTGAACCTTATCTTTTTTAGCTCTAGCGAACAACTGCTTATCTATAATGACTCCATTCGTTGATGGTGGAGCTTTTAACGAGGCGTCTTTTACGTCACCCGCTTTGTCTCCAAAAATGGCACGCAATAGTTTTTCTTCAGGAGTAGGATCAGATTCACCTTTTGGTGTAATCTTACCGATAAGAATATCCCCTTCTTTAACCCAGGCACCCACGCGAATTACGCCATGCTCATCCAGATCCCTTGTTGTTTCTTCACTAACATTCGGAATATCATTTGTTAATTCCTCTTCACCAAGTTTAGTATCTCTAACCTCGAGTTCAAAGTGTTCGATATGCAAAGAAGTAAAAATGTCTTCTCTAACAACTTTCTCAGAAATAACAATGGCGTCTTCGAAGTTATAACCTTTCCACGGCATGAATGCCACTTTAAGATTCTGACCAAGAGCTAGTTCTCCTTTTTCCGTAGCATAGCCATCACATAAAATCTGACCTTTTGTTACCCTGTCACCTTTTCTGACAATAGGTCTAAGGTTGATACAAGTACCTTGATTCGTACGAAGGAACTTTGTTAATTTATAAGATTTAAGACTATCTTCGAATGAAACCAACTGATCATCATCGGAACGATCATACCTAACTTTCACTTCAACAGCATCTACGTATTCTACTTCACCATCCCCTTCGGCGTTGATAAGCATGCGGGAATCTCTTGCAACCTTACCTTCCAGTCCTGTACCGACAATCGGGGAACTTGGACGAACTAAAGGAACCGCCTGTCTTTGCATGTTAGATCCCATCAAGGCACGGTTAGCATCATCATTCTCAAGAAAAGGAATCATGGAAGCTGAAACACCTACAATTTGATTAGGTGCAACATCCATAAATTCAATTTCGGAAGGCGTGAGCACAGGAAATTCCCCCTGCTCCCTACATTTGATTCTGTCTCTTGTAAATGCCCCTGCGCTATCAACCTTGGCATTTGCCTGAGCGATACGCTTAAGATCTTCACCTTCAGCAGACAAATAAATAGGATGATCTTCAATTTTTAATTTACCGTCCACAACTTCGCGGTAAGGGGTTTCAAGAAATCCCATTTTATTGACCTTAGCGTGTACGCATAAGGTGGAAATCAGACCGATATTTGGACCTTCGGGCGTTTCAATGGTACATAATCTACCGTAGTGAGAATAATGTACGTCACGAACTTCGAAGCCAGCTCTTTCACGAGATAAACCACCGGGTCCAAGGGCTGAAATTCTACGTTTGTGCGTAATTTCAGAAAGAGGATTGGTTTGATCTAAAAATTGAGAAAGTTGACTGGTACCAAAGAAGGAGTTAATGACAGAGGAAAGTGTTCTGGCATTAATCAGATCAATAGGCGTGAACACCTCGTTATCTCTGACATTCATACGTTCTCTGATGGTACGGGCCATACGAGCCAATCCCACACCAAATTGCGCATATAGTTGCTCTCCCACATTTCGAACCCTTCTGTTACTTAGGTGATCTATATCATCAATATCCGCTTTTTGATTCATCAAACTAACCAAATACTTAACTATATTTATGATATCTTCCTTTGATAGGACAAGATTTTCGTAACTGGCATTAAGATTAAGTTTTCGATTAATTTTGTATCTGCCAACCTCACCAAGATTGTATCTTTTATCAGAAAAGAACAATTTATCGATAATTCCACGAGCTGTTTCCTCATCGGGAGGATCAGTACCTCTAAGTTGTCTGTAAATATATTGAACCGCCTCCATTTCAGAAGAGGTCGGGTCTTTTTGCAAGGTGTTATAAATAATAGAATAATCCTGATCGATGTCTTCTTTTTGTAGAATGACGACATCGCAGGCTGCTTCCAGAATAAGATCAATATTATCATCATCCAGGAGAGAATCTCTTTCAAGGATAATTTCATTTCTTTCAATGGTTACGACTTCGCCAGTATCCTCATCGACAAAATCTTCTGTCCATGACCTTAACACTCTGGCGGCCAATTTACGACCAATTGACTTTTGCAATTCTTCCTTATTGGCAGGAATAATATCAGCGAGGTCAAAAATATCGAGGATAGCTTTATCAGAATCAAAACCGATAGCCCTTAACAGTGTTGTAACGGGAAACTTCTTTTTTCTGTCAATATATGCATACATGACAGTGTTGATATCCGTAGCAAATTCCATCCAGGCGCCCTTAAAAGGGATCACTCTGGCGGAATAAATTTTCGTTCCATTGGGGTGAACGCTTTGGCCAAAGAACACACCAGGAGACCTGTGTAATTGAGAAACAACGACCCTTTCTGCACCATTTATGACAAAAGTACCACGAGGGGTCATATAAGGAATATTACCTAAAAAGACATCTTGAACTATCGTTTGAAAATCAACGTGTTCAACATCGTTACAAGACAATTTAAGTTTGGCTTTAAGCGGCACATGAAAAGTAAGACCACGTTGAACACATTCTTCCATACTATAACGAGGCGGATCGACGAAATAGTCTAGAAATTCAAGTTGGAAAATACTTCTGGCATCAGAAATAGGAAAATTTTCTTTAAAGACCTTATAGAGACCTTCATTCATTCTATTTTCCGGAGTAGTTTCTAGTTGAAAAAACTCTTGAAAAGACTTTAACTGAATCTCCAAAAAATCAGGATATTCAGCGGGAAATTTAGTTTTCCCGAAACTTATTCTTTTTGACTCGAGAGCGAGTTCATTTCCATTGGATATCATCGGCACAAAATATTTTTCGGTAAGAACGAAACATTAGATCAACACGAGATATAATGCAATTCGAGACAATAAAGTTTAAAACGGCCATTACCAGTAAAACAAGTCACTTACAAAAAAAATGCCAAGAGGCTTAGCGATATAAACCATCGCTAAGCCACAAAGACACTTTCGCATTAATTGCCAAGACTGTAAGTCTGGATCATAATAAATTCGCAAATGAGCAAATAATTACTTAATTTCCACTTGAGCACCAGCGGCCTCAAGTTTTTCTTTTAAATCAGCAGCTTCTTCTTTAGAAACACCTGATTTCAGAGGAGTTGGAGCAGCGTCGACCAGGTCTTTCGCCTCTTTCAAGCCCAAATTAAGTAAAGTCTTAACTTCTTTAACTACTTGTAGTTTCGCAGCTCCGCCGGAAGCTAAAATAACGTCAAAAGAAGTTTGCTCTGAAGGAGCAGAAGAACCTGAATCACCACCTGAAGGAGCGGCCATAGATACAGCAGCAGCTGCTGGCTCTATACCATATTCATCCTTTAAAATAGCAGCAAGTTCATTGACTTCTTTAACCGTCAGATTGACAAGCTGTTCCGCAAAAGCTTTCAAATCCGCCATTGTGTTTCGTTTTAAGATTAAATAATAATTTTATGTGCGGGTTAGCTTGGAAGCCTAACCTAGGGGGAATGCGCTAAACTAAGCGCGCTCCTGCAGTGTTTTCACCAAACCGGCAATCGTTTGACCACCAGATTGAAGAGCACTGATAACATTTCTTGCTGGAGACTGTAACAGACCGATAACCTCCCCAAGCAATTGTTCTTTCGATTTTAGCTTAGTTAAGGCGTCTAACTGATCATCACCGATAAACACGGCGGTGTCAATGTAGGCAGCTTTTAGAAGTGGTCTATCATTCCCGGCACGAAATTCTTTTAAAACTTTGGCTGGAATATTCGCAGCACCTTCAGCATAGAGAACAGCTGTAGGTCCTTTTAATTCACCAAAGATTGCCTCATAATTCTTTTCTGAGGCAGCAGATTCAAGTGCTTTGCGAATGAGCGTATTTTTAATTACCCTCATTTGAACTCCTCTCTCAAAGCACAATCTTCTGAAATTATTAATTTTTTCAACGGATAGAGTTGAAGCGTCTGTAATGTAGAAAAAATCTAAATTAGCAAATACACCTTTCAATTCTTCAATTACCGCTGTTTTTTCCTGTTTGGTCATTTCCGATTAACTTTAATGATTAGCGAACGACTTTAGGGTCAACCTTAATACCTGGGCTCATCGTGCTCGCCACAGTAATTGATTTCATGTAGATACCCTTTGCACTGGAAGGCTTCATACGAAGTAAAGTAGAGAGTAACTCATTAGCATTTTCAGCCAGTTTATCAGCAGTGAAAGATACCCGACCGATAGACGCATGAATAATTCCATATTTATCTACTCTAAATGAAATTTTACCCGATTTAACATCGGCAACAGCTTCACCTACATTCATGGTAACAGTACCTGTTTTTGGATTAGGCATAAGGTTTCTTGGGCCTAAAATTCTACCTAAACGTCCAACCTGTGCCATAACCTGTGGTGTCGCTATGACGACATCAACATCAGTCCAACCGCCCATTACTTTCTGAATAAGTTCCTCAAGACCTGCATAATCAGCCCCTGCATCAAGAGCTTCCTGCACTTTATCCGGGGTACAAAAAACAGCTACTTTTTTAGTTTTACCTGTTCCGTGAGGTAAACTCACTGTTCCACGGAGAGATTGATCTGGTTTTCTGGGATCAACACCCAAGCGAGCATGGATATCAACCGAGGCATCGAATTTTGTTGTATTAACTTCTTTAACCAAAGCTACTGCTTCGTCAAGAGAATACAACTTTTCCCGATTTACCTTCGGATCGACCAAGGCTCTTTTTTTTCCTACTTTAGTCATATAAAACAATTTTGAGGTAACATCATTTATACCGTCAGATATAAACTCCCTACATTAAAAATTAATTTTCAGCTGCAGACCAGGGTGCATCACCATTAACGGTAATACCCATGCTTCTTGCCGTTCCGGCAACCATTTTCATGGCAGAATGAATCTCAAAGCAATTTAAATCGGGCATTTTCACCTCCGCAATAGTTTTAATCTGATCCCATGATACGGAACCAATTTTATTTCTATTTGGTTGGGCTGACCCTTTCTTAGCTTTGGTAGCTTCAATAAGCTGAATGGCCACAGGTGGTGTTTTAATGATAAAATCAAAAGACTTATCTTTATAAACCGAAATAACGGTTGGAAGAATCTGTCCCATTTTATCTTGCGTTGCAGCATTGAAACGCTTGCAAAACTCCATAATATTTACACCCTTAGAACCTAAGGCAGGACCAATAGGAGGCGCTGGATTAGCTTGACCACCTTTTACCTGTAATTTAATTAAAAATCCAATTTCCTTTGCCATATCACTACATTTTTAGAACCTCTTATCCTCCTTTGGAAGCGTCTTCGAGGCTCACATACCCAGAAGAACAAAATTGAATAATCAGAACTTATATAAAAAAAATCAACTGGTTTTTTCAACCTGCATGAAATTCAATTCAACTTCAGTACCTCTGCCAAATATTTTGACAATAACTTTTATTTTCTTTTTGTCTTCGTTTATTTCCTGAATATCTCCAACAAACTCAGTAAACGGACCGTCGACAATTTTAATGGTTTCTCCCACTATGAAAGGCTCTATAAGCGCTTCAGCAGACTCTTGAGATTCATCTACTTTTCCAAGTAATCTATTAGCCTCTGCTTCACGCATAGGAATAGGCGTATTTTTGCCTAAAAAATGAATAACATTTTGGAGATTTTGAATACCTGTAACAATGTCTCCAGAAAGTTTGCCTTCTGTAGCTTCAATAAGAATGTAGCCAGGGAGAATATTTCTCTCCGAGACTACTTTTTTACCGTTTCTGATTTTATAAACTTTCTCAAGAGGAACGACCACCTGGGAAATAAAACCAGACCATTCATTACGCTGAATTTCTGTATCCAGTCGCTCTTTTATTTTCCGTTCTTTTCCACTTATTACGCGGAGAGAATACCACCTTTTTTCTTCGGACATTTAACAGTGTATTGTATAACAGATAATTAGAGTCCGTAAATCAAATCAAGCAAGGTACTCGAAAAAACATCCATTATAAAAACGATAAGAGCCAACAAAAGGCTAGCTACTACCACAAGGATAGCGTTTTCTTGAAGGCTTACCCAGGAAGGCCACGTTACCTTGTTTACAAGTTCGTCGTAACTCTCTCTGAGATAAAGTTTTAATGATTCCATAATAAAGATATTTTAAGCAGCACGGGCGGGAGGACTTGAACCCCCAGCCTACGGTTTTGGAGACCGTCGCTCTACCAGTTGAGCTACGCCCGTAAAATAAAAGTAAGGTTTCATTGCTGAAACCTAACTTTTATTGATTTCCCAAATAAGGGATTATTCTAATATTTCAGTAACCTGACCCGCACCAACGGTACGACCACCTTCGCGGATAGCGAAACGTAATCCTTTTTCCATTGCGATTGGGTTAAGTAAAGTAACCTCTAAGGAAACGTTATCTCCTGGCATCACCATCTCAACATTCTCTGGCAATTTAACATCACCAGTAACGTCTGTTGTACGGAAGTAAAACTGTGGGCGGTAACCGTTAAAGAATGGTGTATGACGACCACCTTCATCTTTACTTAGCACATAAGTCTCACATTTGAAACGAATATGGGGTTTTACTGAACCAGGAGCACAGATAACCATACCACGACGAATCTGAGATTTTTCAATACCTCTTAAAAGTAAACCGGCATTATCACCAGCCTCACCTCTATCTAATAATTTGCGGAACATCTCAACACCAGTACAAACTGAAGTCAAAGCCTTATCTTCCTTATCCATCATACCTACAATCTCCACAGGATTACCAACATTGATAACTCCTCTTTCGATACGACCCGTTGCTACTGTACCACGACCTGTGATAGAGAATACGTCTTCGATAGGCATTAAGAATGGCTTATCAGTTAAACGGACAGGATTAGGGATATCATTATCCACTGCATCCATCAATTCCTTGATTTTACCAACATAAAATGGATCATCTTCCAGCGCCTTCAATGCAGAACCTTGGATTACAGAAGCTTTATCGCCATCAAAACCATAGGTATCAAGCAATTCGCGAACTTCCATTTCAACTAATTCAAGCATTTCAGGGTCCTCAACGATATCCACTTTATTCATGAATACAACTAATCTTGGTACACCTACCTGACGAGCAAGAAGGATGTGTTCCCGTGTTTGTGGCATGGGACCATCTGTAGCTGCCACAACAATAATAGCTCCATCCATTTGAGCTGCACCCGTAACCATGTTTTTTACATAATCCGCGTGACCAGGACAATCTACGTGAGCATAGTGTCTGGCAACCGTCTCATACTCAACGTGAGCAGTATTAATAGTAATACCACGCTCCTTTTCTTCCGGAGCAGCGTCAATTGAATCATACGATCTTTTTTCCGCAAGACCATCTTTTGAAAGAACATAACTTATCGCGGCAGTCAGGGTTGTTTTGCCATGATCTACGTGACCGATAGTACCAATGTTTACGTGTGGTTTATTCCTTTCGAATGTACCTTTAGCCATCAGTTTTGATTTTTAAAATATTAATTCAATAAACAAGAAAATCTCCGGAATACTAGAGCCAATGAGGGGAATTGAACCCCTGACCCCTTCCTTACCATGGAAGTGCTCTACCCCTGAGCTACATCGGCTGTTATTATCGGAGTTATAAACTATAAAGAGCGGGCGAAGAGACTCGAACCCTCGACCCTCAGCTTGGAAGGCTGATGCTCTACCAACTGAGCTACACCCGCTTAACAAAAAACAAATGCACCAAATAGGATACATTTATTAGTGGGGGTGATAGGAATCGAACCTATTCAGACATAGTCACCAGATTTACAGTCTGGCCCGGCTCTCCAGCTCCGGCGCACCCCCGATTCTCCAATTATGAAGAAAATTTCAAATGAATTTACTTCTTTAAGTAAATTTAAAAGAGCCAGCAGAGGGACTCGAACCCCCGACCAGCTGATTACAAATCAGCTGCTCTACCAACTGAGCTATGCTGGCTGACTATCTACTCTAACACTTTACTTCTAAAGCCTTTTCCGAAAGCGAGGCAAAGATAAATAGTCTTTATAACTAATCCAAAGTATTTCAAAAAAAATATCAATTTATTTTCTGCGGCTTTTATATCTTTCGATTTTACGTCTCAGTGAATCTATCGCTTCATCGGTGGCAGCTTCGAAGGTCTTCTTACTCGATTTCACAAACAACACCTCTCCAGGCACATGTACACTTACCTCTACTACTTTTTCTTTTACTTGCCCCGCATTTTCAAGTTTTAACATAACTTGAGCGCGAATAATTCTGCCAAAAAAAAGATTCAATTTTTCAACACGATGCTCAATGAACAACTTTAATTTTTGGTCTGCATGAAAGGAAACCGCTTGCATGTCAATACTCATAGTAACTAGTTTTAAAAATGAATAAAGTGAATTTTTCTAGCCATTTATATCTGGCTTAGTACGCTGTGCTTTGGGATGTGCCTGATTATAAATTTTTTTTAAACGTTCCACAGAGTTATGCATATATACCTGGGTGGCAGCCAGACTAGAATGCCCTAACAATGCCTTTACTGATTGAATATCTGCTCCGTTACTCATTAAATGGGTAGCAAAAGTATGTCGTAACAAATGAGGACCTTTATTTTCAATACTCGTTACCGAATCCAGGTAACGAATGCTCACCATATAAATGAACCGGGTGTAAACATTTCTACCTTTGTCTGTCACAAAAAATGTGTCAGCCCCCTTTGAAAATAAGGTGTTTCTTTCCTCCCGGTACGCTGTCATCAACCCATACAGAGCATCGGAAACAGGTATTACTCTCGCTTTATCTCCTTTACCTAATACCTTAATTTCTTTTCTCTCCCACTGAATATCAGTATCTCTAAGGTTAGCCACTTCCGCTCTCCTCATACCTGTTCCGTATAACAATTCAAGTATTAAACGGTCTCGATTCCCTTTAAAATCAGACGTAAACAAATGCCCGGTCCCAAGTTTTTCCATACCATCAATAGATATAAACCTTGGAAGCCTCTTGGGGATTTTGGGTAATGGTAAACGAAGTGCCGGATTCACTTCCATCTCGCCAATTCGTTGTAAAAACCTGTAAAAAGCCCTGATTCCAGCTACTCTTCTTCTAATAACAGAGGACTTATTGCCCTTGTTTGCCATAAATACAACCCAAGACCTTATTATTTCAGTATCTACTGATGTCCAATGATATACCACATTTTGACTGTCCAGAAATGCCTTGAAATACTGTATGTCGTCTCCGTAACCTCTCAGTGTTTCCGGGGAAACTCTTCTTTCTCCTCCAAGATAGTTTAAAAACAACGCTACGTAAGTGTCTTGCATATCTAACATACCCTATGGATGAATGAGTCCTTAATATACGTATAAAAACGAATGCAGTCAAGTTTATATATTATTATTCAACCATTATTTTATTAAAATATTGAAAAAATTGCCTCAAATCTGATGTTAATTTTAGATTAAGTTGATTTTGTTGAAGATAGCTTTCCATCCGTTTTTCTTTCGAGCCAGTTAAATTTATCCAGGCATTTTTATTATTCTGTATTTCCTCCCAGTCTCCCTTCATGGATTTGGCAAAATATTTGGTTTTTAAGTAGTAATAAGCGTTTTTGTCTCCTACAGATAAAGCTACATGATACGTAGGTTCCTTTTTTTTAAGCAGTGCAAGAGATACTACTTTGAGTGTTGGACCGTCAAAAATTAATTCATAAAAATCATCCTCCCCTGCTGAATAAATACCCAGCGTTTTGCCATTGATGTATGTTTTAAGAATATTACCAGCAGGATCGAACGTTTGAATTTTTTTTATGGCCATATTATCAATTCCCTTGATGCCTCCCCTCATTTTAAACTCCACTAATTTTTCAAGTAAATTGATTCGCATTTTGGCGCCGGCAATTGAATCGGATGCGTTTGGATCATATCGTTTGACTATTTCTTTAAAGAACACCACCGATGAACTTCTGAAAATTGAATCCAAATATATATTCCCCATTAATTTCCCTGGCTTTTCTGTTATACCATAAATGGGCAAAGAATTATTAGGTCTGAATTCACCATAATTAAATTCGTCCCGTGTCGTTTGATATAACTCCTCTTGAGAAAACATCATAAAAGGAATAAAGCACCAAATAATAAAAATTAGTTTTTTCATGATATAAATTTAATGTTCCGATGCATAAAAATCCAGATACTCATCACCTGGTTCATATAAAAGATATTCAAAAATCAGGTTCATCATCTCATCTTTGGTCCCCCAACCATACCTAACTTTTGCAGGCGGAAAATAGGGGTTTTTAGGGTTGTTTTTTGTGTTATCAAACGTTGCCTCCGCATAAATAACCGAACCGCGAGGGATTTTGAGCAAATTATTGAACTGGTAGGTTTGCTGCCAATTAAAATCCCATTCCGGAATATGTATTAGCGGTATCATATCACCGTCGGGCGTAATGGCAAACGATTTAAATGATTTTCCAAGTAAATGCATGTGTGGCAGGACACTTAATAATGATAAATCGACTGGTAAAACAGGCGACCTCATATAAAAGGTAATAACGGTATCAGGTTGAAATTCAAACGGCTTATTTGTCACCCAGGTTTCATCAAAAACTAAAGTTTCAATAATTCTTCTTGGCTTTCCTTTAGCATAATAAAGATGAATTTCAGATTGATCGGTTTCTTCCTTTGCGGATGGAGCATAATGCATATTTACCACTAAATCTGCATTAGCTGGAAGTACCTTTGCCACACCATCAGGATAAAAAAGAGGAAAATTACCGGGAACCCACCCTGTCCAAAATGAATTCGCCAGTGGAATATTCATTTTTTCCAGTTGAGGACCAGCTTGCCAAACAGAAGTAGCATCGAAAGGCCGAATTCTTTTAGTTGTATCAATCATAATCCTGCTATGGTGTGCCAGCGTCTTATTTTTAGGTACAAATCCTACACCCCGTAAATATATAGGTGTTGGATTATCCACAGGAATAACAAAAAATCTATATTGTTCCTCGTTATCTCCCGGTATGATAAATGGTTTTTGAAAAGCAACGATTTTATCCGGAGAAGGCCAATTAAAACTATTTACCGCTCCCCTTTTTTGAGGTAAACCTTCCGCTGCTCCACCTTTAATCCAGTTAAGTATTTTATTTAACGATTCTTCTGATAAGGCCCGTTGATTATGGAAAGTTCTGAATAAAGTATCGGCGTGCCAGGGAGGCATATATTTAGACTCAACCACCATTTCAACCATGCTTGCTCTTTTTTTTAC